>JBQTJD010000746.1:0-4588 GCA_052387475.1 Anaerolineales bacterium
GCGGCCTGCCCAGGCGCGGTCTTCACCTCGCCCACTCCTGACCAGATGCTCGAAGCCACTAAAGCCGTCAACGGCGGCGCGGGCGTGTTGCACATCGTCAAGAACTACACTGGCGACGTGATGAACTTCGAAATGGCGGCTGACCTGGCCAAGTCCGAAGGTATCGAGGTTGAGGCCATCGTCACCAACGACGACGTGGCGGTGCAGGACTCGCTCTACACCGCCGGGCGGCGTGGCGTGGGCATTACCGTCATCGCTGAAAAGATCACCGGCGCGGCTGCCGAGCAGAAGCGCTCGCTCAAGGAGGTGGCCGATGTGTGCCGCAAGGTGAACTCGCTGGGTCGTAGCATGGGCATGGCGCTCACCTCCTGTACCGTGCCGCACGCTGGCAAGCCGACTTTTGAGTTGGGCGACGATGAAATGGAAATCGGTATTGGCATTCACGGCGAGCCGGGCCGCAAACGCCTGAAGCTGGCCTCCGCCGCTGAGGTGGCCGAGATGCTGGTCAAGCCCATCGTCGAGGATCTCCCGTTCAAACACGGCGACGAAGTACTGGTGTTCATGAACGGTATGGGCGGCACGCCCCTGATCGAGCTGTATCTCATGTACAACGAGGTACGCAAGATCCTGAGCGGGCACGGCGTCAAGATCACCCGTAACCTGATCGGCTCATACATCACCTCTCTCGAGATGGCGGGCAGTTCCGTCACCTTGCTCAAACTGGATGACGAGCTGACCAAGCTCTGGGATGCGCCGGTGAAGACGCCCGCCCTGCGCTGGGGCATTTAGTCGGATAGTCGAGTGGTCGTGTAGTCGGGTGGTCGGCGGTTTGACCACTCGACTACTCGGCCAGGTGACTACAAGACTAAAAGACGATGACGATCTCACGCGATGCGGTGATTGAATGGATCAAGGCTTACGCGGCAGTGATCGAGACGAACAAGAATTATCTGGTTCAGCTCGACTCGGATATTGGGGATGGCGACCACGGCGCGAACATGCATCGGGGAATGCAGGCAGTGGTCACGAAACTGCCCACCGTCGCCGATAAGGACATCGGCACGATGCTGAAGACCGTGGGCATGACGCTCGTCTCGACCGTAGGCGGGGCGAGCGGCCCGCTGTACGGCACGATGTTCATGCAGATGGGCACAGCCGCCACCGGCAAGATGGAGTTGACGCTGGCCGACTGGGCGGCGATGCTCGAAGCTGGTCTCAACGGCGTCATCATGCGCGGCAAGGCCAACCCCGGCGATAAGACGATGGTGGACGCGCTCGCGCCGGCGCTCATCGCGCTGAAGGAGTCGGCTGCCAACGGCGCCGCGCTCGTCGAGGCGCTGCGCCAATCCGCCGCCGCCGCCGAGCACGGCACGCGAGACACCATCCCTCTCGTCGCCAAAAAAGGCCGCGCCAGCTATCTCGGTGAGCGCAGCGCGGGGCATCAAGACCCAGGTGCAACTTCTTCCACCCTGCTGTTGCAGACAGCAGTGGAGGTGTGGGGAAAGTAATGCAGTCAACAGTCAACGGCGGTCAGTACCTGTTCGCCGTATACGGCTCATAGTTCATTGAAAAGGAGAAACACGCATGGCTAAATATGTCGGTGCCGTTGATCAAGGCACCACCAGCACCCGCTTTATGATTTTCGATCATGGCGGCAAAGTGATCGGCGTTGATCAAAAAGAGCACGAGCAGATTTACCCCAAGCCCGGCTGGGTGGAACACAACCCGATGGAGATTTGGACGCGCACACAGGAAGTGATTGACGGCGCGCTGCGCAAGGCTGGCCTCACGGCGTCTGATCTAGTGGCGGTCGGCGTCACCAATCAGCGTGAGACCACCGTGGTCTGGGAGAAAGCGACGGGCCAGCCGGTGCACAACGCCATCGTCTGGCAAGACACCCGTACCGATCAGATTTGCAACGCGCTCGCCAAAACCGGCGGACAGAATCGTTTCCGCAAGAAAGTGGGCCTGCCACTCGCCACGTACTTCTCCGGCCCCAAGATCAAGTGGATCCTTGACAACGAGAAGGGCGCGCGGGCGCGCGCGGCGAAGGGCGAACTGCTCTTTGGCAACATTGACACGTGGGTGATCTGGAATCTCACCGGCGGCCCGAACGGCGGCGTGCATGTGACCGATGTGTCGAACGCGAGCCGCACAATGTTGATGAACCTCAACACGTTGGATTGGGACGATGAGATTCTCAAGATCATGGGCGTGCCGCGCGCGATGTTGCCGGCGGTGCGCGCTTCGTCGGAGGTGTACGGCACGGCGACCGGCGCGCTGAAAGGCGTGCCCGTCGCAGGAGACCTCGGCGACCAGCAAGCCGCGCTATTCGGGCAGACGTGCTTCAGCCCCGGTGAAGCGAAAAACACGTACGGCACCGGCTGCTTCATGCTCATGAACACCGGCACCAAGCCCGTGCCCAGCAAGAATGGCCTGCTCACCACACTTGGTTACAAGATCGGCAGCCAGAAGGCCGTGTACGCGCTCGAAGGCTCCATCGCTATCACCGGCGCGCTGGTGCAGTGGCTGCGCGACAACATCGGACTGATCAGCAAATCCGCCGACATCGAAACGCTGGCCAACACCGTCGAGGACAACGGCGGCATCTACTTCGTCCCGGCGTTCTCCGGCCTGTTCGCGCCGTACTGGAAGAACGATGCACGCGGCGCCATCGTCGGCATGACGCGCTACGTCACCAAAGGCCACATCGCCCGCGCCACACTCGAAGCCACGGCGTATCAAACGCGCGAAGTGCTCGACGCGATGAACAAGGACTCGGGTGTGAAGCTCAAGGCGCTGAAGGTGGACGGCGGCATGGTCTTCAACGACACGCTGATGCAATTCCAGTCAGACGTGCTCGGCGTGCCGGTGGTGCGCCCGACCGTGGCCGAAACGACATCGCTCGGTGCGGCCTATGCCGCCGGCCTAGCCGTCGGCTACTGGGAGAAGATCGAAGACCTGCGCGCCAACTGGGGCAAAGACCACGAGTGGAAGCCGCAGATGAAGTCTGGCACACGCGATAAGCTGTACTCCGGCTGGAAGAAAGCCGTCACCAAGTCGTTCGCGTGGGTGGATTAGCCCACGTCCACTGACGCTCTGGCGTAATGCGCCCTTCGTAGTGCGTATTGCGTAGTCCGTTGAGTCCACGGGATAATACGGAACACGCAATACGCACTACGTTTGATATGACCTCCCTCACCACCGAAATCCTCGTCATCGGCGGCGGCAGCACCGGCGCGGGCATCGTGCGCGATGCGGCGTTGCGCGGCTTCAAGGCCGTGCTCGTTGATCGAAGCGACCTCGCCACCGGCACCACCGGGCGCTACCACGGCCTGTTGCACTCCGGCGGGCGCTACGTCGTCAAAGACCCCGTCTCAGCGAAGGAGTGCATCGAAGAGAACATCGTGCTGCGCCGCATCGCCGCCGATTGCATTGAGGATACCGGCGGGCTGTTCGTCGAGACCGAGCACGACGACCCCGGCTACGCGGCTGAGTTTGTGGCCGGCTGCCGCAAGGCCAGCATCCCGGTAGAGGAGTGGACGGTTGCGCAAACGCTCAAGCGCGAGCCACGCCTTGACCCGCGCCTCCGCCGCGCCTTCTGGGTTCCCGACGCCGCGATTGACTCGTGGAAGACCGTGTGGGCCAACGCCCGCGACGCGGAAGCGCACGGGGCGAAAATCCTCAACTACCACAAAGTTGTCCAACTGATTCGTGAGGGCGATACGGTCAAGGGTGCGGTGCTGCTCAACACCCGCACCGGCGAGACGCTCACTATCCACGCCGATTTCACCCTCAACGCCTCGGGCGCGTGGGCGGGGCAGATCGCGGAAATGGCCGGGCTGCAAGTGACGGTACTGGCGGGCAAGGGCATCATGATCGCGATGAACCATCGCCTGACGCAGATGGTCGTCAACCGCCTCAAGCGCCCCGCCGATGGCGACATCCTCGTGCCCATCCGCACCGTGTGCGTCATCGGCACCACCGACGTGCGCGTCGCCGACCCCGATGAGTGGCCAATCGACACGGATGAAGTGCAGTTCATGCTGGATGAGGGCGAGAAGCTCGTGCCTGGCTTCCGCGAGGCGCGCGCGCTACGCGTGTGGGGCGGGGTGCGCCCCCTCTACCAACCGCCCACGCTCGGCGCGGTGAGCGACACGCGCGACGTCAGCCGCACGTACACGTTGCTCGACCATCCGCAGACCGACGGCGTGCAGGGCTTCCTCACCATGACCGGCGGCAAGTTCACGACTTACCGGCAAATGGCCGAGGTGGCGATGGACGCCGCGTGCCGCTACCTCAACACCGAACGGGCGTGCACGACGGCCACGCAACCGATGCCCGGCTCGACTGAGCACAAGTATTACTGGCTCGGCGCGCGCCTCGCCCAGCGTGAAGCCGACCTGCACGGTGACCAACTCATCTGCGAATGTGAACTGATCACGCGCCGCCGCCTGCGACAAGCTTTCGAGCAGCGCGGCGCTGATCTCGACGACCTCCGCCGTACGGTGCGCCTGGGCATGGGTCCGTGCCAGGGTGGCTTCTGTATCTATCGCGCCGTTGGCCTGCAACATCAATCCCAATTCTC
>JBQTJD010000747.1:0-6877 GCA_052387475.1 Anaerolineales bacterium
CGGCTTTGGAACGTCACCAACGGCGGCAAAGTCCACCGCTTGAGCGGCCCTACCAAGCAGATCAACAGCCTCGTTTTCTCACCTGATGGAACCGTGCTGGCCACGGGCGGCGGCGGCGAGTGGTTTACGGAGGACAGCAAAATCAGGCTCTGGCGCGTGAACGATGGGAAACTGCTCAAGACTCTGGAAGACCACACCGGCACAGTGTGGAGCCTGTCCTTCACGCCGGAGGGGGCGGTGCTGGCCTCCGGCGCGGGTGACAATACCCTCAAGCTGTGGCGCGTCGCCGGCTGACCGGCTAACCGAATTAGTACGCATTTCCCCATGTCCCCATGAACTCACGGGCGTACACTTGGGAGGGTATTATTCACTCACTCGTGAGGGATGCGATGACCCGTTACTCGGATGAGCTGCTCGAAAGTCTACGTGCGGTTGGCGACCCTGAACCTGATCAATTGGTGGAAGAGTTGGCGCAGACCAGTGAAATCAGCAGTGTCAACCGAATCCTGCACGAACTCATCCTCAACTCGCAGACCATCCCGGTGGAATTGCCCGACAACCTGGAGAACTGGCTCCGCGCCACCGACAAACTCCCCGACGGCGCCGACCTCGACCGCATCGAACGCGGCGCGGAGCTGTTCAAAGAGCATGGGCTGACGATGTCGATGATCCTCGCCACGGCCTCCTTCCTCGAAGCCTATGCGGCGTGGAAGGGCGTCAAGGTGATGACGACGACGTATCGATTGGGGCAAAACGCGTATAAGCGCGTCGCCGAAACCGCGCAGTTTTTAATTCTGGTGATGACCCCCGGCGGCTTGACCACCGAAGAGGGGCAGGCGATTGCGACGATCCAAAAGGTGCGGTTGATGCATTCCGCTATTCGGTATTACATTCGCAAGAGCGGCCAATGGAACGCGGCGACCTATGGCGAACCGATCTGCCAGGAAGACATGCTTGGCACACTGATGTGCCTCTCACACGTCGTCATCGAAAACCTGCGCAAGCTGAACATTGACATTACCAGCGAACAGGCTGAGGACTTCACTTATTTGTGGCGCATCGCCGGTGAGATGCTGGGCATACGACCCGATGTCATCCCCAACTCATTCGCCGAAGCCGCCGAATGCACCGCCGGCATCCGCCGCCACGCGCAAGGCCCAAGCGAAGATGGCGTGATCATGACCAAGGCGCTGTTGGAGTTACATCGCGACCTCGTCCCCGGTGAAAGGTTTGATGGACTGGTGCCCGCCGTGATGCGTTACCTTGCCGGCGACCAAATTGCCGATTGGCTGCAAGTGCCGCGCAGTCCTTGGGATACCATCGTCCGCACCGGCCAGGGCCTAGCCAAGTTCTTCGACCGCTTCGACGATAGTATGGGGCCGCTGGCCGACCTGGTGGATCAGCTGGGTCTGCAACTCGTCACGCGGCAAGCCATCGCCCTCAGCGGCTACGAGCGCGCGCCGTTTTCTATTCCGTTGTCACTCAAAGATGCCTGGCACCTGGAAACGCGTAGCGCCGCCAACGTTCAGCCGTGAAGTCAACCGCGTTTGGCGGGCAGAGGTTCAGGGATAGAATCAGCGCGGCGCATGGGAAGGGCACGCGGCGCACGGCGGGGGCGGCGAAAGAGCTTTTGGCTCCAATACCATTCAAGCGTTTGCCGCGCGCCTTCTTCAAAGGGCGTCGGCGCAAAGCCTAAGTCGTCCTTCGCTTTTTGCGAGCACACGCGCCAGTCTTGAAAAACATACGAAGCCAGGTGGGTGGGATAGTACGGCTCGCGGCCGGTGCGCTCGGCGCGGTGGGTGAGATAGTCGGCCACGCGTAACATCCAATCGGCGGGCACGTTGAGGCGAAAAGATGGCAAGCCCGCCAAACGGCTGACGATGGCATTCGCATCACTCTGCGGCAGCGGCTCCCCGCAGATGTTATAGGTCTCGCCGGACTGGCCCTCGCGCAACGCGGCCACCACCGCGCGGGCCACATCTGGCGCAAACGCCGGAAAGGTGATGCGTTCGCCGCGCTGTACTTGGATCAGCAGCCCCTTTAGCGGGTCTTCAAAAAACAGGCGATTGAATGCGTACCGACCCCACGGCCCGTAGAACGCGCCGGGCCGCAGGATCACGCCCGGCATCCCCGCGCCCCGGGCAAACATCCGCACAAAGTTTTCCGCATCGAGCTTGCTGCGCTGATACGGGTCGGCAGGCTGGCACTGCACGTCCTCGTCAATCTCCAAACTGTTGTCGTGCTGACCAACGACAGCGACGGTGGAGATATGCGCCAGCTTCTCCACGCCCGAACGTCGCGCCGTTTCCAGGACGTAGGCCGTGCCCTCGACGTTGACGCGCTCGAAATCAGCGGCCTTGCCCCAGAAGCGAAAGAGGCCGGCCGCGTGCACGACGTAGCGGCAACCGGCCACGGCTTTCTGCACCGAGTCTTGATTGAGCACATCCCCGATGAAGATGTGAACGTTGGGGTCGCGCAAATGACGCGTGTCGCTCGTCTCGCGCACCAGCGCGTTCACTCGATAACCACACGCGACGAGATACGGCACCAGGTGATGGCCGAGAAAACCCGTTGCGCCCGTAACCAGAACTGTGTCGCTCATCACACTACTGCGCTTCACGCTCACTGCGCTTGCCCGCGCGGCTGATGAGAAATGCGCCGGTAGCAAGCACCCCTATCGCCCCGAGGGCTGCACCGATTAATTTACGCTTGCCCATTGGACCGCTCATTAGGCTACCCTCAACCGCTCGGGGCGCGCCAGCATCCGTGGAAGCCGTGAGCCGCTCGGTCAACGGCTCGAACCGCTGTCGTAGGTTGACGCCGAATAGCAGGCGGAGCACATCCGCCGTGAGTTGATAGTGTCCAGGCTTCCGCAACAGCGTCACGATATCCCACGCGGGCGGCGGGCCACTCACCACATAGGCATGCGTCTTGGCGAATTGTCGCAGGCCCTCGCGACCATGCGCGCGCCCCGATCCCGACTCGCCGACACCGCCAAACGGCAGCGTCGGTACGCCAAAGCTGACCAAGGCATCGTTGATGACGATGGAGCCGGCCCGCACTTCATGGGCCACACGTTCGGCCCGCTCAATGTCATTGCTCCAGATCGAAGCGCCCAGCCCGAAACGGCTATCGTTCGCCAGTTGAACCGCTTCGGCCTCATCTGTCACCTTCATTATCGGCAGTATAGGCCCGAAAGTTTCGTCCTGCATCAGTAGCATGTCATGGGTGACGTTGACGATCACCGTCGGCTCGATAAAGCTGCCGTTGATCTTTCCCCCACACAACACCTGGGCGCCTTTCGCCACGGCGTCGTCCAGGTGCTGTTGCACAATCTCCACCTGTCTCAGCGACGTCATCGGGCCAAGATCGTAAGGGTTGGCCGGCTCCAGTGAGTACCCTTGCTTGAGTTCGTGGGTGAACGCCAGCACGCGACTGACAAATTCGTCGTACACCGGCTCGACGATATATGCCCGCTCCACCGACACGCAGGCCTGCCCGGCGTTGTAAAACGCGCCCCATACTGCCCAGCGCGCGGCGGCGTTCACATCCGCGTCTTCGAGAACGATCAAGGGGTCTTTGCCGCCCAGCTCTAAAGTGGTGGGGATGAGATGCTCGGCGGCGGCGCGCAGCACGCGTTTGCCGGTGGCCGTGGAGCCGGTGAGGTAGACGTAGTCGGGCCGCGCCTCGACGAGCGCCGCGCCCACCGCCCCATCACCGTGCACCACACGCACAAACGGAGCCAGTTCCGGCACACGGGCAAAAAGCGATTCGATGAGCACGCCGACGGCGGGCGTCACTTCGGAGGGCTTGACTACCACCGTGTTGCCGGCGAGCAGCGCCGAGACGACCGGCGGCACGGTCAGCAGCCAGGGCACGTTCCACGGCCCCAGAATGGCGACGACGCCGTGCGGGCGATATTCTACGTAACACCGCTTGAGCAGATACAGTCCGCTAGGAACGGAGTGCGGGCTCAGCCATTTGGGCGCATGCCGGCAATACTCATGCAGGTTATCCACCATCGGCACCACTTCCGTAGCGAGTGCATCCTGACGCGATTTGCCCGTGCCTTGTGTGATGACGGCGGTGATCTCATCGCGCGCGTCTATGACCACTTCTTGAAAGCGGCGCAACGCGCGGATGCGATCATTGAGCGACACCCGGCTCCACCAGCGGCCAGCGGCGCGCATGTCGTCCACCGCCTGGCGCACCTCGGCCAGATCGGTCATCGCCACGCGGCCAAAGGCCTCGCCGGTGGCCGGATTGGTGAAAATCAAATGACGGTTGGTGTCCATCCTCAGCCTCGCTTACGCTGGAGTCTGGGTGACGGCATACAAAAAAACAATCGGCCTGGCCGGCTGCAGCGCCTGCGCGACGCTCACGCGTAGCTGTGATGGGAGAAACGGTTTCACCAGAAAATCGTGCACGCGGGCCACCTGTAAACCGAAGGACTTGTCCACACGACTGGCGCGATCAGCCAGGACGATGAGCGGCACTGGCCTTGACCCGTTCTCAGATTGCAACTGCATGTACAACTCCCAACCATTCATGTCCGGCAAAGCCAAATCCAAGATCATGACATCCGGTCGTTGGACGCGGTACAACTGCATGCCGGCCCGGCCCGTAGCGGCGAGGGTCAGCCGCGTGGCTGGCCCCGCCAGCACCGTTTGCATGAGGGCCAACAGGTCTTCGTCACCCTCAACGAGGGCAATTGTAGCGGTATTCCCATTCAATGTCATAACTGCCCTAAATCAAGTCAGCGTCAAACCAAATTTTTCCCCCGTTTGGCAGTATACGAGGCCTGACTCCCCCGTCAATTTGCCATGGATGGGAAGTCCTAACCGTCATTTCCCTCCCTGCTCCAGGTGGAAGGGTACGTTGCGGCGGGAGACGCCCCACCGGCCCGTCTCCCACCAGGATTTTCATACCAGTTCACACTGAACCTTTCCGGGTTTGGAAATAACCTTCATCCCCGCTTGCATCGGCCTTAACCCGCAGTTAAACTGGGTTGGGTAGCGTGCCTATGAAATCAAATCATCCTGACCCCTACAAAATGCCACGAGTTTTATTGATCGAAGACGAGGCCACCGTGCGTGACACACTGGCCATGAACCTGCGGGCCGAGAAGTTCGATGTCGTGACCGCGAGTGATGGCGCCGACGGGCTGAGGTTAGCGCGCGACGAAGCACCCGACCTCATCATCCTCGACCTGATGCTGCCAGAACTCGACGGACTCTCGGTCTGCCGGATGTTGCGGCGCGACTCGGATGTGCCCATCATCATGCTCACCGCGCGCGGCACGGAGATGGATCGCATCACTGGGCTGGAGACCGGCGCCGATGACTACGTCGTGAAACCGTTCTCACTCGGAGAACTGCTGGCCCGGGTGCGCGCCACACTACGCCGCGTTCGCGCCGACAACCGCTCCGCCACCACCAAACTGAGCGCCAATGAGTTGAGCCTCGATTTGCTCAGCCGCCGCGCCTATCTCAATGGCGGCGAACTCAAGCTCACCCATCGCGAGTTCGATCTGCTGGCCGAATTGATGCGCAATCAGGGCGCGGTGCTCTCTCGGGATTTGTTGCTCAACCGGGTATGGGGCTACGATTACGTCGGCGACAGCCACACGGTCGATGTCCACATCCGCTGGCTGCGCGAAAAGATTGAAGAAGACCCGTCTGCGCCCAAACGCATCACCACGGTGCGCGGCGTCGGGTATCGCTTCGAAGGATAGCGCCGTAGTGTCAAGTGTCGAAGTGCCCTGTCGCCTAGACAAGCTCGCTCAAATTGGCGGAGGACACTCGACCCCTGACACTCGACACGCCGTTTGATGTTCGAATGGATTCTGCCTGTCCTCACCATCATCGTTGCGATCACGTTTGCGGCCTTGTGGCGGCGTGAGCGGGCGCTTGCGGCGCGAGCCGACATTGAACGGCGGGCCGCCGAGCGCGGTCACGCTAGCGATCAGCATGATCTGCAACGCCACAGCGCGCAATTGGCAGCCCTCCACCTCGCACAATCCGACGCCGTGCTGCACATTTCACCTGATCGCACACTGCAAGAACTAAACTATGCCGCCAGCCTGCTCTTCGGGCCAAGGGCGGCGCCGGGTGACAGCCTGATGACGGCCACGCGTTCGGTGGAATTGGATGAGTTAGTGGCGCACGTGCTGGCGGGCGGCGATGACAACGACCGACAAGTGACGCTTCACGGCCTGCCCTTCCGCGCCCGCGCCATCCTTGCCGGTGAGTATGGCCTGGCCATCGTCCTAAAAGATCAAAGCGAACTGCAACGTTTGGGCCGCGCCCGGCGCGACTTCATCGCCAACATCTCGCACGAACTACGCACACCCATCACCTCCATTCGCTTGCTGGTCGAAAGCCTTCTTTCAGGCATAGCCCGAGAGCCACAATCGCTGCTCCAGAAAATCAGCACCGAAGTGCAGGCGTTGGAACAAATGGCGCAGGAATTGCTCGACCTGGCGCAGATCGAGTCCGGGCAAACGATTGTGAAATTGCTGCCCACCCCGGTCGATCAACTCGTAAACGGCGCCGTCGAACGATTGTTGCCGCAAGCCCATCACAAACACCTGCGGGTGGAGATTGATGTCCCGAATGAATTGATTGCGTTGGCTGATGCTGACCTGATCAGCCGCGCGCTGGGCAATTTGCTGCATAACGCCATTAAGTTCACGCCGCCCAACGGCCACATCCACGTGAACGCGCACGCCATCAACGGTGACATCCTCGTCAAAGTTAGCGACAGTGGCCCAGGTATTTCGCCGATTGATTTGCCGCGCGTCTTCGAGCGCTTCTATCGCGGCGATCGGTCACGTAAGAGCGGGAGTGGCGGCACAGGTCTTGGCCTCGCGATTGCT
>JBQTJD010000748.1:0-2277 GCA_052387475.1 Anaerolineales bacterium
ACGCGCGGCCCTCCGCTTCCGCATATTCCCAGCCTGCTATCGGGTCAGAGTGGCGTGTCACGGAGGCTGCGCCCGAGCAACCCAACGCTCCGGGCGCTTCAAAGGCCCGCACCGCGAGCGACGGCCACACGCACGCGACGCGCACTTGCAAATCGCGCCACAGCAGGATGGCAACACGCAGGCGTTGAGGTTGGTTCTCGACGATCTCGTCGAACTCGCACCAGATAATCCCCGGCGCGGCGCCACTCGCCCGCGTCGTGTCGCGGTGCCCAAAAGCCAGGCCGTCGCTCGTCAACGCCAACATCGCATCCGGCGCGTACGATCCGGCGACCGGCGCGACGTTGAACGGAAAGTGAGTGGTGTAGGCGAACTTGCCGTATTTGGGCGTGTAGTCGGGTCGAGGTACATCCCCCGCGTGGCCGCTTCGGCTGTTGAGCAAAATCACCTGCCCGGTGGCGCGGCGGCCCGAGACCGCGAAGCCGGGAGTCGGAAATGCCAAATCGAAATCGTCGCGCTCCACGGGAAGCGCGGTCTCGGGCTCCGTCCAAAAGGGATCGTCGTGGTCGAAGGTCAGGGCGAACAGAGCATGGCAGGCGGAGAGCGGCGACCCCGGCGCCATGTAGGACTCGCCTGCTTGCGGAAAGTCGCCGTGAAATCCCTGCCGCGCGAAGTGACCGGCGGGATCGAATAAATCATGCGCCACAAAGTAGCGCAGACAGCCACTGGAGATGCGGCGCAATAATCCGGGCTGAGGCGGGGCGATCTTTAGCCAGTGCCCGATTTGGAAGGTGGCGGTCGCGGCGAAGCGTCCGACCAGCGAGCGCCCCCAGGCCACATACGCGCCGTTCGCGCCGAAGAAGTGCGGGAACGCGCGCAGGAAAGATCGGGCGCGATGGAACACGAGCTGGCGCTGGTCAGGGCGACGATCGCCGTCCATCCCTGCCCACAGCAGATAGTGACACCCAAACATCCAGGCGTTGTACAGATCAAATTCGTCGCCTGTGCCATCCGCATACCAGCCATCGCCGCGATAGAACGCGCCCATCTGCTCCAGCCGCGAGTCAAGATCGGCCTCCGAGAACGGATAGCCCAATCGGCGGCGCGCGGCGAGCGAGAGCGCCGGAAACAAGACCCAGTTGTCCGGCCAGGTGTCTTTGCCATCCACCTGCGAAAGCCAAGCGATCACTTGCGCTCGCTCGGCCTCGGTCATCCGATCAAATACCCGATCCCGGCTCATCCACAATGCTAAGGCGATGTTCGAATTCTCGACGATCCGCTGATCCATGTGGCCGATGTCGCCCCAATAGGTGGCCGACGACCTCGGATTTGTGCCGTCGAGCAAAGCCTGTCGAAGCAGGACATCAAGATTAATCCCGCGGCCCTGAAAGTGAAGCGTCGCCGGATTGGCCGGGTTGCGTAACCACGCGCCCCACGCGACGGCGATACGCGCAAAGGCCTCGAGGCCATCCACCGAGTCGGGGCGGTCACAGCGATCATCCGGGAACAACGCGCGGGCCGGGGAGCCTTGACGCTCGGCGGCCAGAACGTAGCCATACGTTAGCCGAGCAAGCACTACTTCCCAATGCGCGCGTGTCCAGCCGGTGTAAGACGAGTGTGCGTAATTGGAGGCGGGTAGCCAATCACTCATACCCAATCCGTCAGGTAGAGGTTACTGGTTCCGCTTTGATTTGACGTGAACACCACCTGCGACCCATCCGGTATGAACGATGGGTGCGGGTGACAGCGTTGATCATCGCCGAACCGATACGAGTCGTGGCGGCATAAGACCTCAAATTCCTGCCGCCCGTCTTTCAAGTGTACTTTGGAGATACAGCCGGGTTGCGCCTCGCCGTCGGTGACCATCGTCATTCCATCGGGATGTAAATTGTAGTGGGCATAGGCGCGGCCCGGTGTGACATGCTGGAATTTGTGATACTGCGCGCCATCGGGCGAGCACCAACCGCAGAAGCCCTGCGTCTCGTCATCTAACGGGCCGCCGTGAAAACACACGCGGCGACCGTCGACGCTCCAGAATTCGTGCTGGTACCACTCATCCTCGCCCTGACCCGGCAGGGGAGCGAATGCGCCGGTCGTCGCGTTCAACAGCCACATGCGGTCGGGCGTGCCGCTATATTCGTGGCAGAACAAAATGAGATCGCGATCATGTGGGTTGATCAGGACGTGATTGATCCAGAATCGCTCCTGTCGCAGGATTTCTTCGGCGCGTCCGGTCGCTGTGTCAATGCGGATAATCGTGCTGGTCGTCTCTTGAAAAAA
>JBQTJD010000749.1:0-10929 GCA_052387475.1 Anaerolineales bacterium
GTTCATCTTGAATGGAGCGTAGTAACTCTGCGCGTTTAGCTTCATAGTCCAGCCGCGTGATCTCAGCAGCGGCGCGCACTTCGGCCAGCTCTTCCAGCTTTGCGCGAATGTCTTGCTCGGTGAGCGAGCTCATGATCTCAATCTCCCGCTACAGGCAGTCGCAACTCCACGTTCTGCCCAGCCGCCACGCCGCGCAGATGCTTGGGCTTCACCTCTGGGCACTCCCACGCCTCGGCTGGGGTTTGCGAGCGCAGGCCCGTGAACTTGGGCAGGATGCCGCAGGCGAAGCAACGCTCGCGGCAGTCGATGCGCGTCTGGCCGCGCAGGCTCCAGCGGTAGTCCTCGGCCAGGAACTGCTTTTTCACCGCCACGTCAATGTGATCCCACGGGAAGGTCTCGTCGATGAGGCGCGGGCGGTGCGTGTAAAAGCGCGGGTCGAGGCCGGCGGCGGCGAAGGCATCAAGCCAGGCGCCGAAGTTGAAGTGCTCCTGCCAGGCGTCGAACTTCACGCCGCGCCGATGCGCCTCGAGCAGCACGCGTCCCAGCCGCCGGTCGCCGCGCGAGAACCACGCTTCCAGTTGCGTCTCCTGCGGATTGTTCCAATTTAACTTCAGGCCCGGTCCGCGCAGTTGCCGCTTGAGCAAATCCTGTTTGGCGATGATTTGATTCACATCATCGCACGGCACCCACTGGAACGGCGTGTGCGGCTTGGGCACGAACGTGCTTACCCCGGCGTGGATGTTGACTTTGTTGCCGATGATCTTGCGGCCCTCATCGCGCACCAGCTTGCACAGGTCGGCGATGGCCTGCACATCCTCCAACGTCTCCGCCGGATGGCCGATCATGAAATACAGTTTGATCGTCGTCCAGCCGCGCTCGAACACCGCCCGCGCGGTGGTGAGCAGTTGCTCGGTGGATACCGGCTTGTTGATGATCTCCCGCATCCGCTCAGTGGCGGCCTCCGGCGCAAAGGTAAAGCCGCCGCGCTTGCTATCCTTCAGCAACTCCATCAACTGCACCGACGCGGTCTCGATCCGCAACGACGGTAGGCTGATGCTGAGGTGCTTCCCGGCGAACTTCTCGCCCACGCGCTTCACCAGTTCGAGCACCTCGTCGTAATCGGACGAGGAGAGCGAGAGCAGGGCGATCTCCTCGAAGCCAGTGTTCTTCAGGCCCTCTTCGAGCGCGTTTAGGATTTGATCCACGCTGCGCTCGCGCACCGGGCGCGTGATCATGCCCGCGTGGCAGAAGCGGCAACCGCGCGTGCAGCCCCGCATGATCTCCACCGGGTAGCGGTTGTGCACGGTGTTGATGTAGGGGACGATAAGTTTGGTCGGCGGCGGTGGGAGCAGGGGGACGATGCGCTTGATGACTTTCGCAGGCGCTTCGGGGACCAGCGGCATGACCGCCGCGATGGTGCCATCCTCATTGTAGATCGGCTCGTACAGCGCGGGCACGTACACGCCCCAGATTTTCGCCAGTTCGCGCAGTAGCGCATCCTTGTTCCCGCTGCCTGCTTTCCACTTGCGCACGGTGTTGATGATGTCGAAGATCACGTCCTCGCCCTCGCCGATGACGAAGGCATCGATGAAATCGGCCATCGGCTCGGGGTTGTACGTGCTGTGTCCGCCCGCGATGATGAGCGGATAGCGGCGCGGGTCACGATCGGCGGCCAACAGTGGCAGCCTGGCCAAGTCAATGAGATTGAGCACGTTGGAGTACAACTGCTCGTACGGGATGGAGAGCGCGAAGATGTCGAACTCGCGCACCGGATGTTTTGTTTCGAGCGAGTACAGCGGAACCCCGGCGGCTCGCAGCGCCGCTTCCATATCGCTCCACGGGCTGTAGGCGCGTTCGGCCAACAGGTCGGGCCGGCTGTTGATCAGCTCATACAGAATGCCGATGCCGAGGTTGGGCGTGCCGATGTCGTAGATGTCAGGAAAGGCCAGGCACACTCGAGTCTTGATTGCGTCCCAATCTTTAACGACGGAGTTAAGCTCGCCGCCCGTGTACCGACCAGGTTTGGCAACGGTCGGCAGGATGTGGTCGAGGGCAATTTCGATGTGTTCGGGAGTCATACCAGCCACCTTTTGGGAGATCGTGATGGTCATTATAACCCCAGCCTTCTGCACTGCAGGTGACTGTCACTAGCGTCATGGGCGTATGATGCGTGAGGCCGGTACGCCAGTGACGGCCACCTTTTTCGGCTACACTTCCCGCGCGATGGATTGGCTCGGCCCTCTTCTCGGTGTGTTCACTGGTCTCGCGGTTTTGGCCTTCGCTGGGCTGATGATGTACGCCGTGGTGGCCTACGTGTGGCATGATCTGCGGGAGTGGCGTGACGCGCTTGATAGCCGCGACTGGCCGATGACGCTGGGCACAGTCGAGACGGCTGAGGTTGAAATTGAGGGCAGCAGCGTGCGCCGTCGGATGTATTATCCACGTGTGAGCTTTCGTTATCAAGTGGATGGCCGAACTCATACGGGAACACGCTGGCGCTTCGCCTCAACCTGGTCAGAGGGCAGCCTCGACCGGGCTAGTGCAGAGAAATCTCTCGCGCCGTATCAGGTGGGGATGATCACGGAGGTATACCATCATCCCAACGACCCGAGCCGGGCGACGCTGCGCCGCAAGTGGCCGGCCGTCTGGCCCTGGCCGCTGATCCTGTTGTTGTCACTCTTCACCTACGGTGTGTTGTGGTTGGGCTGGAATGTGCTGTGGGAGGCGGTGCAGGAACTAGGGTGCTGGGCGATGGCTTGCTCGCCTTGATTTGTGGCGCAGCATTTTCTTTGCCGCTCCACAGCGCCTATGATAAAATCCGCGCCGCTTCATCAATACCAGCAGCCCCTATCGTCTAGTGGACCAGGACGCGGCCCTCTCAAGGCCAAAACTGGGGTTCGAATCCCCATAGGGGCACAGCTTGTTCAGAGCCACTGTCCTCGCGGTGGCTTTTGTGTTTTCAAGAATCCCATGTATCCTTTTCGTCTCCTGCCTGAGTTCCGCGAACGTGTGTGGGGCGGCCAGCGATTGAAGCCGGACTCGCCCAAGCCGGTGGGCGAAGCGTGGATCGTGTACGAGCAGAATCAGATCGCTGCTGGACGTGATGCCGGCCGGACACTGGGTGCGCTGGCCGCAGCCGAAGGTGAACGGCTACTGGGCAAACGCGTGATGCGTGCGACGGGCTTGCGTTTCCCGCTGCTCATCAAACTACTCGATTGTGAAGATTGGCTTTCGGTGCAGGTTCATCCCAACGACGAGCAAGCAGTGAAGCTGGAGGGGCCGGGCCACTTCGGCAAGACGGAGGCGTGGCATATTTTGGAAGCGCAGCCCGAGGCGCGGTTGATTGCAGGCCTGCAACCGGGCACCTCGCCGCCCGCTTTCGAACAAGCCGTGCGCGGCGGCACGCTGGATCAGATCGTGCACTACATCAACATCCACGCGGGCGATACGGTGATGATGCGCGCGGGCACGCTGCACGCGCTTGGCCCGGGGTTGTTGCTGTATGAGATTCAGCAAACGTCTGATCTCACCTATCGCGTCTTCGACTGGAACCGCCCGGCCAGCGCCGGCCGCGAGTTGCACCTCGAGAAGTCACTGGCTGTGACGGATGTGAACGCCGTTGGCCGCGCCGAGCCGCTCCCGGCTTTGCGTGATGGCGCCGTGCACTCATTGACAATGTGCGAGTATTTCCGCCTCGACGCGCTGCAGGCGGAAACGCAGCCCATCGCGCTCGACACGCTCGGCGAGTCTTTTCATGCGCTCACAGTGACCGAGGGGCGGGTGCAGGTTGAAGGAGAGGGTTGGATTGAGAGGCTGGGGCGCTTTGAGACGCTGATCGTGCCTGCGGCCTGCGACGCTTATGCAATCAAGCCGCTGACAGCCAGCCGCGTGTTGAAGGCTAACGCGGGATGACGAAGTCCGTCACAGTTGCGACAAAATAATCGGCCCGGCGTCGGTGATGGCGACGGTGTGCTCGAACTGAGCGGACAGTGCGCCGTCCTTCGTCACCACCGTCCACCCGTCTTTCAACATCTTCCAGTCGGCCACCCCGGCGTTGATAATCGGCTCGATGGTGAACGTCATTCCCGGGCGGATGCGCGGGCCTTTGCCATCCGGCCTGATATGTGGCACCGATGGAGGCTCGTGCAGGGTGCGCCCGATGCCGTGCCCGCCCCACTCAACCACGACGCTGTAGCCCTGATTTTCGGCGTAATCCTGTATCGCGCCGCCGATGTCGTTGATGTGCCGGCCCGGTTGCGCGGCGGCGATGCCGCGACGCAAACATTCTTGCGTCGCGTCGAGCAACCGTTGCGCCTCGGCTGAGATTTTCCCTACCGCAAACGTCACGCACGCATCGCCGCAATAGCCGTTGTACTTCAATCCAATATCAATGCCGACGATGTCTCCCTCGTGCAGCACGCGCTTGTTGGGTAGACCGTGACAGACTTCTTCGTTGACCGACGCGCAGATGACGCCGGGGAAGGGCGGGTGGTTAGGCGGGTTGCCGCGATAGCCTTTGTACAGCGGTTGCGCACCGCGCTCGCGGATGAGGGCGGCGACTTTGTCGTCGATCTCCTTCAACGTGAGGCCCGGGCGGATGGTGTGTTGGATGAGGTCGAAACACTGCGCGACGAGTCGCCCCGACTCACGCATGGCGGCGATATCCTGCGGGCGTTTGAGGGTGATTTGTTCGGTGCGCGGGCGAAGACGGTCAAGGATCACGCGGGGACCTCAGATAACATGGAATGGAAACTGCGCAAATTATAGCGTGAACTTATGCCACAGGTTGTACACGCTAGACTTCGAAGCGCTCGTCGTCCAAGCCTTTGAGGGTGATTGGCTGAGGAAGACGGGGGAGAACAATCACACAAAGAGCCTCATGCGTTGAAGAGTGCCTGGAATGATACCTGCAACGGCTTGGCGGCTCAGAATATGGCATCTATCAAATCACGCTCGCGCAGCATCCGTCGCCGCCAGTTGTTAATGGATGGCACGACGAAGGGTAACAGGCGCAGACTGTAATAAGGCGGCAGAATAGGCACGCCCAACAAATCCCCAAAGCTGATAAGGACGAAGAGGTGTTCCAGCGTGCCACGCTGGCGGGCCAGGGCGCGCACCTGTTCGTGGAGGGCCATCCCATACAAGATTTCGGCGAGCGTGTGTTGGAGACGGCGGAGGCTATGAGGCATGCGGAGTGATTAATACATGGAACGTGATAAGCGTAGCGCCTTTCACGCATCACATAAACAATGCAGCGCCCATGCGCGCCAGGGAGGTCACCCCGCGCACCTCGGTTTCGTACAGCGGGACGTTGGCGCGCACCATCCCGTCAAACTTCTGCCAAATCTCGTCCATGTAGTGATCCTGCATCGCCACCCGGTTGCGGACAAAGTCTGGCGATTCAGCATGCACCTGTGACTTGTCGATCAGCATATTCACCACCACACCGCCGACCGGGATGCCGAAGTCGTGGAACCAGCCGATGAACCGGCTGATCACGGCGATGGGCAGCGCCTCCGGCAGGGTGACGAAGAAGAATGCTGTCTGTTGCGGATCAGTGAGCAGCACCCGCGCATGCGCCATCCGATCGCGGAACGAAATCAGATAATCCATCAGCGGGTCAGCTTCCTTCTTCTTGGTGAAGGACAACAGCTCGCGCAGGCTGCGGGCCTCCTCGCGGCTTTTGAGCATTTTGTTGACCCATAACGAATAGACTTTCGACATTCCCAGCAGGCGACGCGCGTTGGCGGTGGGCGCCGTGTCGAAGACGTAAGCCTGATACTCGTTTTTGAACATCAGCTCAATCATGTTCTCGAACATCGCCGACTCTTCAAAGGCCGGGTTCATCGTGGCCGATTCGACGAAGGCCTCCGCCTTGGTGGAGATGTCCGCGAACTTGAGGAACCATTGGATCTTGTCGCGTATTTCCACTTTGCTGCGCTCGATAGTGTCCTTGGTGTCAATCTCATAGGCCCACAAGCCGGGCACGCCGTTCACTGGTGTGTGCTTGCCGAACACATCCTGCCCCAGCAGGCTGGAGAGGCTGTGCACGGGATTGGTGGAGGCCAGCAGTGTGCGTTTGCCCTGCCCGGCTAGCCACTGCGCTGTGGCACCCGCGGCGACCGTTTTGCCCACGCCGCCTTTGCCGCCGAAGAACGCATACTTGAGATTTGGATGAGCGACGAAGTATTCGCGCATCGAAGTCGTGATTTGTCCCATTCGTAATCCTCTTGCTCTCGGCTAACCGCCGTACATAATGCCGGCCAGCTTCTCGATCATCGCCAAGCCAGTCACATCGCGCTCCAATTCAGGTACGTGGGCTTGCACCTGCCCGCCCAGGTCCGCCTGGATGCGGCTCAGGTATTTGTCCTGCATCTCAATCCGATTGCGCAAGTAAGGCGGGATGTCCTGGTTCAACAGCTCACGCGGCACCACGCGATTGACGACGTATCCCGCAATTGGCACGTCGAAGGCGGCGAAGAGCTTGGCGGCCTTCTGGGTGTCCAGGATGATCATCTCCTCCGGCACGACCACGAAGAAAAAGGCGGTCTTGTCACGGTCGGTGAGGATGCGACTGGAGGCGTTGATGCGGTTCTTGATATACGTCAGCTCGTTCAGAATCTGATCTTCCTCGGTGTGCTTGTCCTGCTTGAGCCGGGAGACCATCTCCTCGTATTCACGCATCTCCTCCCGTAGCTTAGTGATGCGATTGATCCACTCGTCGTACACCTTGGCCATGCTCAAGTAGTAGAGCGCGTGTCCCAACGGCACCAGGTCGTAAATGTAATAGTCGTAGTCGCCCTTCACCACGATGTCTACCACCGCGTCAAAAATGGCGCTTTCTTCCATCGCCGGCTCCGCGCTGGCGGCCTGGATGTACTGCTCGATTTCGTCCGGCACCTTGTCGAAGCCGTACATGTCGAGGATCTTCTGGCGGATGTCATTTTGATAAGCGCGGATATGCGTGTCGGCATCAATCTCCTGCGCCCACAAATTCTCTTTGATTTTCACCGGGCCTTTACCAAAGATGTTCTGTTGAAAGATGTCCGACAGGCTGGCCTGCGGGTCGACTGAAAAGACGAGAACTTTGTGGCCCTGGGAGGCCAGCCAGAAAGCGGTGGCCGCTGAGAATGTGGTTTTGCCGAGCCCTCCTTTGCCGCCGAACATGATGTAGCGGCGGTCACGGTTTTGGAGGAAGGTCTCTTTGAGCGACATGGGTGCTATTGCCTCGTGTGAGCCACAGGTGAAACTTTACTGTGTCTCCGGGGATGACGGGTTGGGCGAACTTCACGTCGAATTTATGCGGCGTTTGTCTGAAACTTACTGGGGCCCGCGCCAACATGCCGCACAGTCTGACTGTTATCTTTCCTTCGTGGGTACGGTCTATGAGTCTTCTTATCACCGCCGTTGTCGTGACCGGCATCTATTTCACGGCTCAGACGTTTTACGCTTGGGGAGCGTGGGCCTTCGTCATCGCCGCCGCCAGCTTGTGGTGGGATGGTCAGACTGGCTGCTTGCTCGATCAAGATCTCTAGAACATCGCGTCCGAGATATCTTTCTCGCGCAGCATCCGCCGCTTCCAGGTGGAAATCTGCGGCACGACGTAGGGCAGCAGGCGCAGGCTGTAATAAGGCGGCAAGATCGGCACGCCCAGCAGGTCTCCCATCGTAATCAGAATGAATAGATGCTCCATGCTGGCGCGCGTGCGGATGGCGTAGCGGCTCATGTCGTGTGTGGCCATGCCATAAATAACTTCTTTCAAGTTCTGAAGCAAGCTCTTCTTTGGCTGTTCGGACACGGTAACCTCCGCAATCGATAGAGGGAAAAGAAGTCAACAAGGGAAAGGACACTAGATTCCCAACGCCCACTCACAACCCATGCAGAAGATAGTCGTGCTCGTCTGTGAACTCTCTCTCGCGCAGCACGCGCCGCTTCCAGGTGGCGATGTGCGGCACGACGTAGGGCAGCAGGCGCAGACTGTAATAGGGCGGCAGAACCGGCACACCGATCATATCCCCAACAGTAGCCAACATGAACAGGCTCTCCAGGCTGGCGCGCATCTCGAGCGCGTGGTGCGCCAGGTCTAGCCCGATCATGCCAAACAAAAACTCGCGCACGGCTCGCCACCAGTCACGCCTGGAAGGGGAGGGGGAGATCGTGGAAGAGGTCATTGACTCACCTTGTCACCGGCTTAAAATCAGCTTGTCGGTTTCAGCCTCGAGGCATATGGATTCTAGTCAGGCGCTTTTGTTCGTGCTCGTCGCCTTCGTCATGGGCTGGTTCGCCCTGGGTGTTGTCTGGAATATCCGGCGCGGGAACGCCGTCCTGCGCTGGATGCAGAGCGGCCTGCCCCGGCTCGGCGAGAAAACGACCTTGCGCTGGCTCGGCTCGTCGGCGGTGGAGTTGGGCATCGGCAAAGCACGGCCACCGTTTCGCCGGGTAGAACTGCTGCTGGTGTTGGAGCCACGCGATGTGCCATGGTTCTGGCTGTTCGCGCATCTGCGTGGCCGGCGAGATATGCTCATCGTGCGCGGCCAATTGCTTGCCGCTCCACCGTTTGAGTATGATCTGCTGGCGCCCGGCAGTTGGAGCGAGCAGCAAATCAGAAATCGAAGCCAAAGTGAGCGCTGGGAAAAGGAGGTGCTTGACGGCCTGAGCTTCGCGGCTCCTGTCCCCACGCGCTCGCTCTCCCGGCAGGTTGCGCCAGTTGCCGTGGCCGCTGCTCGCAGGGTTGATCCCATCGTCTGGCGCTTATCTGCTCGGCGCGAGTTTCCTCAGTTCGAACTGCACGTCCCTCTCCCCGATCCGAATCAGGCCGAGGCTGCACAATTCTTCAACACCCTGTGCACTCTGGCCGAAGAGATAGGTAAAGTAAAACGTGATGCGTGAGCGTCGCTCCGCTTAGCGCATAGCACGCATCACGTTTCACGCATTAGTCTCCTGCCGCAGCCGGACGCGCCGCCGGGGTCTGGCCCTGCGCGTAGCGCTGATACGCTATCCAGCCGTCATAGCCGATGAACAAGGCGGCGACGACCAGCAGGCCGGCAACAATGATCATGGCCCAGGCGCCGATCACGGGGAGCGCGCCCAGGTTCGGGTTCGTGGCAATGGTCACATATAGGTTGCGGGCGGTGACCAGCGTCGCCGCGACCGTGGTGATGTACATGAAGAGCATCGGCCAGAGGGCGTAGGCCGGATTGCGCTTCTCACTCTTCAGCCAGACGGTGACCAGCAGCAGGCTGAGCGCCGCCATCAACTGGTTGGAGGCGCCGAACAACTGCCACAGGTACACCCACGTCCCGGTCAGCACCAGCGCCAGCGTCAGCACCATGGAGATGATGCTGGAGACGTGCATGTTCTTTACCGCCGGCACGGCCTCGCCCACCCATTCGCTCAGCGTCACGCGCATCACGCGGAAGACCAGTTGCACCACCGTCAGCACGATGACTACGAACGCACCGAAGCCGAGGGCCGTGCCAAGCGCGATGGGCAGAGCGCCGAACGTGGCAGCGTAGAGCAGCTTGCCCACGCCTTCCGCGAAGCGCCCGCCGCCACCGCCTGCGCCCACGATGGAGACGGCCACCAGCGAGAGCAGCGCCAGTGTGTTCTCGGAGAACATCGCGCCGCCGCCGACCGGCAGGGCATCCGTCTCATATTCCAACTGGCGCGCCGTGCCCACCGAGCCGAACAACGCATGCCAACCGGAGATCGCGCCGCAGGCGATGGTCACGAACAGCATCGGCCAAAGGGGTTGCCACGCTTTGGCCGGATCGAGCGCAAAGCCCAGGCCGGGCTTCATGGCATCCAACGTGAACGTGCCGATGGCCTGTCCGTTATCGGCGGCCAACGGCGAGGTGATGCCGGTGAGCGGGGCGATGAGCGCACCAACAGCGCTCAGCGCGATCGTGATGAGCGTGATCCAGAAACCGATGTAGTTCACCGGCTGCGCGAAGCGCCAGATGGGCAGGTTCGCGCCGAGGTAGGAAAAGACGAACAGGAACAGCGCCCACAGTAGATAAGATGGCAGGGTGCTGATAAGGCCGGTGGCCGGATCGTAAACCGCAGTCTTGGGCCGGGTGCCGTCCGCGGCGGGCGCGGGGATGCGCGGATCAGCGTTGGTCGGATCCGTCACTGTGTACAGCGCGTTGCCACCGGTCAGGCTGTTGACGGCGCCGTTGATCCCCACCACCGTCTGGCCGACCGGGCCTTGCACCAGAGCGTTGTTCGCGTCTCGTGTCTGACCGAAGGGGCCGAGGACCATGGCGGCCAGCGTCACGATGACGACGACTGCGGTGACGAGGACAAGATTCATCTTCCATTTGTATAGCATCTGGCTGGCCAGCAGGCCCATCAGCGCCAACATCAGAATACCGAAGGGCACGTCGGGCCGGGCGGCCATGATGGCGGCCAGGATGCCGACGAAGGCGCCGGCGACCAACAGCAGATAGAAGAAGATGAACACGAAGAGGATAGTTCGCGTGCGTGGGGCGATCAAACGGTGGGCGACGGCGCTCATGCTGTTGCCGTCATTGCGCACGGACAGCATGATGGCCGAGTAATCGCTTGCCCAGCCGATGAACGATACGCCGACGATTAACCAGAGCAGGGCGGGGAGCCAGCCCCACAGGTTGGCTGCCGTGATGACGCCTACAATTGGGCCGGCAGCAGCGATGGACTTAAAGTGATAGCCGTACAGCACGTTGCGGCTGGTGGGCATGAAGTCCACGCCGTCCATGTACAGCTTGGCGGGCGTGGCTTTCTTCTCGCTCGCCTGGATGACGTCCCGATCAATCCGCTTGGCGTAGAAGTTGTACGCCAGGTAGATCACCGCCGCACCGATAATGACGATGAGCAGGGTGTTCATACCACGTCTCCTTGAATTGCGGAAAACAATAAAGCCCGACGACAGCAAGAAGTTCAGTTGGTGTT
>JBQTJD010000750.1:0-4510 GCA_052387475.1 Anaerolineales bacterium
GCCCACTTGCGCCCAATCGGTGATTTGACCGGCGAGTAGCGCGCGAACTTGAGCGAGGCTGAGGCGGGCGATGGGATTGTCGGGATGAACGATGACGGCGAAGGAGACTGACGCGATGGGTGTGGCGCACTGCTCGGGAGCAGGGTTGGCCGTAAGCGCAACATCCGCGCGACCCGTTTGCAATTCATCGGCGAGGGCGGCCAACGGGATCACGCTCACCACCGGCGCGTCGCCCACTTGCCTGTACGCGGCGACCAGATCGGCGGCCAGCGGCGCGGCGAGATCGGTGACCGCCAGGCGCACCGGCTCCGGCGCGGGCGGCGGGTACGCCGCCGGAGAACCGCTTCGCGTCGCAACTACTGAGGTTCGCATAAAGAATGGTACAACATGCTATGCTGGCGGTCATGCGACCTAATGGAACACCTCAGCAACTTGAGAAGCGGCGCCGGCTTGCGATCCAACTGTTGAAGTCCGGCAAAACGCCGGCCACCGTCGCGCGGGCGGTGAGTGCTTCGCGCAGTTCGGTGCAGCGCTGGCAGGCCATATACCAGCGTGATAACGCCAAGGGGCTCAACCGCAAGCCGATCCCAGGTCGCCCGCCCCGTTTGACGGCCAAGCAGAAGACCCGTTTGGAGCGCCGACTGCTCAAGGGCGCGGTGAGCGCTGGCTACGCCACTGATCTGTGGACGCTGGACCGGATCAGCCAGTTGATCGAGAAGCATTTTGGCGTCCACTATCACCCGGGTCATGTCTGGCGCATTTTGCAGGACATGGGTTGGAGTAGCCAGAAGCCCGAGCGGCGACCCATTCAGCGGGATGAAGTGGCCATCCGCCACTGGCGACGCTACTGCTGGCCAAGGATAAAAAAAGGCTGAACGCCTCGGCGCCCACTTGGTTTTCATCGATGAAAGTGGCTTTTTGCTCATCCCGAATGTCAAACGAACTTGGGCGCCGCGTGGACAGACGCCGAAGCTCGTCTATAACTTCCAGCACAAGAAAATCTCGGCCATCACGGCGTTGGCCGTCTCACCCAAACACCAGCGTATCGCCCTCTACCTGCACTTTCGCCGCCGCAGTTTCAAAGGCGCGGATGTCCTGCGCTTTCTGCGCTCGTTGCTGGCGCAAATCCGGGGTCCCATTATTGCGCTCTGGGATGGCGCGCCCATCCACCGCTATGGCGCCATCAAGAATTTCATTGCCGATCATCCTCGCTTGCAGGTCGAACCGTTTCCCGGCTACGCGCCCGAGCTCAACCCGGCTGAATTCGTTTGGTGTCAAACCGACTCCGACTTGGCCAACAGTCTGCTCATCGATCAAGATCATCTCCTGGCCCGTCTGGACGGCAAGCGCCGTAAACTCAAACGCTCCCAGCCACTGCTCTGGTCTTGCATCTTTGCCTCCGACTTGCCCTGGCGCTAACATGTTCCATTACTTATGCGAACCTCAGTAACCTCGTCCACTGCGCGGGCTACAGCCTCCGACCAAAACGGCTGACGAATAAGAGGCACATCTCCGACCGGGAAAATCCTCGTCACAATCACCGTCGCGCCAAGTTCGACCGAACGGTTCACGATCTCGCGCAAGTTGGCCTTGCAATTGGCGATGATGGCCTCTTTCTGTGCAGGGAAGAGGGGGATAGTTTTGAGATCGTTGATCCCCGCCTGCACAATGATGAACTGCGGTTTGAGCGGCGCGATATGGGTGTCGAAGCGACCGGTGACCTGCGCCGTCGTTTGTGCACCGATACCACGATTGATAAAGGTGAAGTCTGTATCAGCCGGATTAGGCCAACTGGCCGCCAGCGAGTCGCCGAAGAACACCACCAACGTTCCCTCAGGTGGCGGGGCTTCCTCACGGAAATAACTCAACCCAAGCGGGTCGAGCCGCGTGGCATTGAGATCGAGATAATACTGTTGCCCGCGCTGAAACAGGAGTATATTTGCCAACAGCGAGGCCAGCGTTATCGCAACCAACATCATAAAAGCCAAGCGTCTCATTTCAGTCCTTTCATTCGCGCAATTCGGTGCAAGAAAACCTATGGAAATTACACCCTCACTCGTCGTCAAAGAACTCCTCGACCCTGATGAAATCCTTCAGCAGGAGTTCGAGTACGCGCGCGAGACTGCGTTGCAGGCCAATGGCGACCGCACGCAGATCGTGAACCTGTACTTGATTTTAGTCGGCGGCCTCGGTTCGCTGGTGTGGGGCCTGCCGGCCATCACCGATGGGAACATCATGCCGCCGGCGGCGCTGGCGGTGGCGTCGTTCGTGCTTGGCATCCTCGGGCTGTTCACCATCCTCAAACTCGTCTGGCTGCGGCGCGCGTGGCACGACAGCGTGCTGACGATGAACCGCATCAAGGATTTCTACCTCGCCCATTACCCCGAGATGGGCCCGGCGTTTCGCTGGCGCACGACCACAATTCCACACCCGGGCAGGGTGAGCACGATTACGTTTGACTTGGCGGTGCTCGTTGCACTGATTGACAGCCTGGCAGTGGTCGGCGCGCTGTTCTTCCTCGGGGTTGTTCCCGTGGGTGCCGTGCTGGGTGGCGCGGCCTACTTCGCCGCGCAGTTGGCCCTGTACTTCCGCTTGCTGGCGCAAAAGCCGGCGTGGTAATCGCTAGGGCCGCTGACGTTAATGACGAATAGAAGCAGCCTGCGTTCTTGAGGTGAACTATGGAGCCTGATCAGCCGGAGCACGAATCTTCTGGCCAGCCGTCAGGCGAATCGAAGAGCACCATTACCACCGGCGACGTCATCGGCAGCCGCGGCATCGCCATCGGCACGGGCGCCCGGGCGATTTCTATTTACATCGCCTCGCTGCTGGATGGGCGCGGGCTGGTCGAGTTGTTCCGGCGTCACTGGCCGCGGCTCGTCGTCCGCGGCCTGCTGCAAGCGGCCCTCATCGCGCTGTGGAGTCTGTACGCGGATCGCTTCCTCATCCCCTGGTGGGTACTGGCCGTTGCGATGCTGCTACTGGAAGCGGCCATCATCAGCGGGTATGCGTCGCGCGTACGGCCCGCGCAGCGCCAGCTGTGGCAATGGGCGGCTGTCGGCTCCATACTTGCGTTTTTGACCTTTGCCGGCGTGACGAGTTGGCAAATCCTGAATCCAGTTAAGTTCGAAACCGATACCTTCGGCGTGGCGGTAGCTCATTTTGGCGAGGGGTCGGATCTGCAAAACACCGCCCGGGCTCAGGAGGTGAGCGCAGTGGTGCTTGAGCAGTTGCTCCAACGCGCTCACGCCTCCGGCCTGAAGACGCTCGAGTTCCGGCCCATTGGGCTGGTGCGCACGGAAGCGGAGGCTCGAGAAGATGGCGAGCGCATTAGGGCCGATCTGGTGATCTGGGGCCGATTGCTGGAAAGCGATGCGGCCACCACACTAAACTTCGCCGTTTTGGAGACGCCAGACAAAGTCTCCAATCCCGCGTTTCCGCGCGCAGTGCCGCTGCGTGAGGAGGTTGCGACCGGATTGGTCGTGATCCAGGGGCGCGCGCCTGAATCGATTGCCGCCGACACCACCACCATCGCAGCCTTCACCGTAGGGCTGGCCCACTACTTCCGCTGGGACTTTGTGCGTGCCGGGCAGGCCTTCGAGGAAGCACTGGTCTTAGCCTCAGACCGGCAATCCGATGAATACCGCTATTTGCTGCATCTCTACTACGGCTTGAGCCTCCAGTGGCCGGGCCGCTTGAATGAGGCGACGATTCAGTTGGAGAGCGCCAGCCAGCTACGCCCAGATGACCCGGCGGCTCCGCTGGCAATGGCCTTTGGCTTTCGCTCGCTAGGGCGGTTGGACGAGGCGCGGGCGAAGGCAAAACTTGCGTTCGATCTTTGCACCAAGCCTATTCAGGACGACGGAGATCCGCTCGCTTTCTTTGATCGCGCCCTGGCAAATGACGTTTTGGAAGACCTCGAGGGCGCGCTGGCCGATTATCGCTCCGCATTGCAGCGCGCGCCGGATTTGTACGTGGCCCGCATCGGCCTCATCCGCCTGTTGCTGCGACAGATGCAGTGGGACGAGGCCCTGCGCGAGGCGGGCGAAGCCATCGCGCTGGCCGAGGGCCGGGAGGCGAATGCGGCCTGGGCGTATCTGCATCAGGCCGAGGCCTATCACCGCAAAGGAGACGTGACCCAGGCGATTATCGCCTACGACAGGGCAACAGCTTTGGCGCCGGGGGTGGATTGGATTCATTTTCAGGCGGGCCGCTTCTTTGCGGAGATCGGGGACCCGGCCAAGGCGGAGCAGGCCTACGAGCGCATGATCGAAGTGACCAGCAACAAGAGTTGGGGACACTCCACCTTGGCCGAGTTATACCGGCAGACAAACCGACTGGAGGCCGCCGCCGTCGAATATCGCGAAGCGCTGCAATTCGCGCCAAACGTCGGCGGGATACGCGTCGCCCTGGCCGATGTGTACGTGGGCATGGGGCAGACGCAGAAGGCGCAGACGGAATATGCCCGGGCCGTGGCCGATGAGCCGGACAACGCTTACGCCCATGCCAAGTA
>JBQTJD010000751.1:0-5150 GCA_052387475.1 Anaerolineales bacterium
TGAGCGCCATCGCCAGCGCCCTCGATTTCAGCGGTGAGAGCAACCGAGTCGTCGTCAGCGATATCGAATTCCCGACCCTCGGCCACATCTGGAACGCGCACGAGCGGCGCGGCGCGCGAGTCGTGCACGTGCCCGCCGCCGGCAACGTCATCCCCACCGAACGCTTCGCCGACGCGATTGACGACCGCACCAAGATCGTCTCCATCACCCACGTCTGCTTCCGTAATGGCTCGAAGCTCGACGTGCCCGCTATCGTGGATATCGCGCATCGCAAAGGCGCGCTGGTACTGCTGGATGCGTATCAATCCATCGGCACCATGCCGGTGGACGTGAAAGCGCTCAAAGTGGATTTCCTCGCAGGCGGCGTGCTGAAGTATTTGCTGGCCTCCGCTGGGCTGGCCTTCATGTACGTCCGTAAAGACCTCGTGCCCGATTTGCACCCGACGACGATGGGCTGGTTCTCGCAGGCCAACATCTTCGCCATGGACATCTACGCCAACACGCCCTCGCCCACCGCGCGCCGCTTTGAGTCCGGCACGCCGCCGGTTCCGAGTTTGTACGCCGGCGTGGCCGGAATCAAGCTGATCCAGTCTGTTGGCCCAGATCGCATTGAACAGCATCTGCGCGAGATCACTGGCGCAATCAAGCAAGGGGCGATGCGGCGCGGTTTCAACCTCGTCTCACCTGTGGACCCGGACAAGCACGGCGCGCTCATCACCCTGCGCTCGCACAAAGTTGATTTGCTCGTCAAGCGTCTCGAGGCCGAAGGTATCGTCACGTCGAGTCGCGACGACAACCTGCGGGTCTCGCCGCACTACTACAACAACCTCGACGATGTGAGCGTATTGATAGATGCGCTGACGAAGCATAAGGAATTGTTTGTATGACCGTTTCACGCGAAAACTCGCTGGCCGTTTACAAAGGCATCAAAGAGTCGGGCGTGCGATTCCTCAGCGCGCTGCCGGAAACGTGGCTCATCTATCTCTTGCAACTCGCCGATGACGACCCAGATATGACGCTGGTGGAAGTGGCAAAGGAAGAGGAAGCGATTGGGATTGCGGCAGGCGCGTACTTCGCCGGGAAGCCCCATATCCTGCTCATGCAAAACCACGGTTTTCTGGCAGCGATGAACGGCATCGTCTCACTGGCGATGTTGTATCGTGTTCCGCTGTGTATGCTGATCGCGCTGCGCGGCCACTGGGGGGAGCCGTATCCATGGCACACACAGGGCGGCATCCACACCGAGCCGGTGCTGCGCAGCCTTGGCCTTCCGTTCGAGCACGCCCGCGACCCGGCGAAAGTCGGGCAACAGATCAAAGAAGCCTTGACCTTCGCGCACAGTTCGCTCTCGCCGGTGGCGCTATTGCTGACGCGCGAGTTGATGGAGGATTGAGGAGACTCAGGTGACTGTCACTAGCGTGAGAGATCATGGCACTTTGAGTAAGTTGCACGCCAGTGACAGTCACCTTGGTACGACGAAACCATGAAACGCGCCGACTGCATCAAGGCTCTCTATCCCGAATTACAGGATAAGCTCGTGGTCACCATCATGGGCGCGAGTGCACAGGAGTTGTACGACCTCGGCCACCGCGAGAATTTTTTCTACCTCGAGCACGCGATGGGGCTGGCCTCGTCCATTGGATTGGGACTCGCGCTGAGCGCGCCGCATGAAGAAGTGGTGGTGTTCGATGGGGACGGCTCGGTGCTGATGAACCTCGGCACGCTAGCCACCCTCGCCCGCTATCGCCCGAAGAACCTGACGCACATCATCTTCGACAACGGCAGCCTGCTCTCGACCGGCGGCTTCGCCTCTCACACCACGGCCGGCATCACCGATCTGGCCGCCATCGCCAAAGGCGCGGGCTGCCCAAAGGTCTCGCTCGCGCATTCGGTGTACGATTTCATGGAGGCCTGCGCCGAGGCGTTCGAAGGTGATACCATGTCAATCATCGTCGCGAAAGTGGAAGCTGTCGGGCCTGATCATTACGGCATGGATATGGCCCTGCCGGAGAACGCGTTTCGATTTCGCAGACACATTATACAGAAGCAGGTGAGTGGGTGAGCAGGTGAGCACGGGAGTATTTCTCCCTTGCTCACTTTCACACCTGCCCACCCGCACAGTTCAAAGGAGCCTCGCATGCCCGCCCCCATCACCGTCCTCTCCCTCCTCGTCGAAGAGCTGCGCAACGGTCACGTGAAAGTCGTTGATCTGACTCAGCCGTTAGATGAAGAGACGCCCGTCATCGGCCTGCCACCGATGTTCGCACCCTCGCCCGGCTTCAGCCGTGAAGTCATCTCGCGCTACGATGAGAAGGGGCCTGGGTGGTATTGGAACACCATCCACCTTGGCGAGCACACCGGTACGCACTTCGACGCCCCCGTGCATTGGATCACGGGCAAGGATTTGGCGAACAACACCCTCGATACTCTCCGGCCTGAGCGGCTGGTCGGCCCGGCGTGTGTGATTGACGTGACAAAGGAAGTGGCGGCGTCCGAAGATTTCCTGCTGACGCGTGAGCATGTGCTGGCGTGGGAGGGCACCCACGGAAAAATCCCCGCCGGTGCGTGGGTGCTGCTGCGCACCGATTGGTCAAAGCGGCTCGACCCGGCCAAGTTCATCAACGCCGGTGACGACGGCCCGCACTCGCCCGGCTTCCACAAAGATTGCTCGCACTTCCTCGCGCACGAGCGCGAGGTAACCGGCGTGGGCGTGGAGACTATCGGCACGGACGCGGGGCAGGCGGGCCGCTTCGATCCACCCTTTCCCAATCACACCCTCATGCACGGCGCGGGCAAGTTCGGGTTGGCGAGTCTGCGCAACCTCGATCAACTGCCGCCCACCGGCGCGGTGGTGATCGCCGCCCCGCTGAAGATTGTGGATGGCTCGGGCAGCCCGTTGCGCGTGCTGGCGCTGGCGCCAGCGTGATGGAATGATTGCGGCTCGCCCTCACCCCCTGCCCCTCTCCCGCTGGGAGAGGGGTGAGGCCCCGTCATTTTGGAGTCCGTTCCCTCTCCCGGAGGGAGAGGGTTAGGGTGAGGGCGAAGTCGTGGATGGAGAAGGGATGAAAATCAACCTGCTCGGCGGTGGGCCGGCGGCGCTGTATTTTGCCGTACTGATGAAAAAGCAAAACCCGGCGCATGAGATCACAGTGATTGAGCGCGCCGGGCCGAACGACACCTTCGGCTGGGGCATCGTCTTCTCCGAGACCACGCTCGACAACTTCGCTGCGCAAGACCGCGCGACCTACGATGAATTCATCAAAGCCGGGCAGATGCGGAACAACGTCATCGTGCATCACAAAGGCACGGTCACAAAAGTCGGCGGCAACCCGATTGAAGGCGTCTCACGGCTCAAGTGGCTGCAAATCCTGCACGCGCGCTGCCGTGAGTTGGGTGTGACGCTCAAGTTCAACACCAACGTCACCAACGTTGCCGACTACCTCGACTGCGATTTGCTGGTGGGCGCGGACGGCGCGAACAGCCTCGTGCGCAAGACGTACGAAGCCTTCTTCATGCCGTCCATCGAAATCAGGCAGAACAAGGTTGTCTGGCTCGGCGCCGAGCAATCCTTCGATGGGCTGACGATGATGTTCCGGCAGACCGAGGCCGGTCTGTTCATCGCGCACGCCTATCGCTTCAGCGACACGCACAGCACCTTCGTCGTCGAGTGCCCGCCGGAGACGTGGCTGCGCGCCGGGCTGGAGAGCATGAGCGCGGACGACACGGTTGCATATCTCGCCCAGGTGTTCAAAGACGAACTCGGCGGACACCCGCTGTTGCACAACAATTTCCTGCGCTGGCTCAATTTCCCCATCGTCAAGAACCGGCGCTGGCATCACCAAAATATCGTACTGCTCGGCGATGCGCTACACACCGCGCACTTCTCCATCGGCTCTGGCACGAAGCTGGCGATGGAGGACTCCATCGCGCTGGCGGATTGTTTCGCGCGCTGCGGCACGGTGCAAGCGGCGCTACCTGAGTTTCAGCGCGTGCGTAAGCCGGTGGTGGATCGCTTCCAGACCGCTGCCATGCGCAGCCTGACCTGGCTCGAAAACGTGCAGGACTATCTGCACTTCGATCCGCTACCCTTTACCTTCAAGCTGATGACGCGCAGCCAGCGTGTCGGCCTCGCCCGTGTGCGCCGCGCCGACCCGGACTTCGCCGCGCGCTACGAAGCGTGGCGCAAAGCGCAGCCCAAATCCGGCCCCATCCCGGATGAGTTTCTCGATCTCTTTCAAAAGAAGACCTTCGCCCATCTCGCCACCCTCATGCCCGACGGCACGCCGCACGTCACCTCGGTGTATGTGGATTATGATGGCAGGCACATCCTCATCAACTCGGCGCGCGGGCGCGTGAAAGACAAAAACATGGAGGAGCGCCGGCACGTCGCGATCCAGATTCCCGACCCCGACAACAGCGACCGCTACGTCGCCGTGCGCGGCCCGGTGGTCGAGATCACCGAAGACGGCGCGGACGAGCACCTCGACAAACTCGCGCAGCGTTATCTCGACAAAGACGTGTATCCACCGAGCATGCGGTTCGAGGGCGAGGTGCGCTGCCTGTATAAAATCGAGCCGAAGTATGTGACGGTGTGGAATCCATTTGGATAAGCAGGTGGGCGAGTGAGCGGGTGTGCAGGTGTGTAAGCGAAGCGACTCACACCCGCTCACTTTCTCACCTGCCTACCGCAAACCAGTGATGAGTCGAGTCGCGTGGATAACGGGTGCTGGAAAAGGAATCGGCGCGGCGATTGCGCTGGCGCTGGGGAGGGCGGGACTCAGGGTCGCCGTCTCTGCGCGCACGGAAGCTGCTATCAAGCGGGTGGCAGCATCAATCCGGGAAGTGGGCGGTGAGGCGGTGGCCGTTGTATGTGATGTCACTGCGCCAGACTCGGTAGGAACAGCGGTCAGCCGCATCGGCGAGTCGCTTGGCCCGATCACCGTGCTCGTCAACAATGCCGGCGCAGCGGAATCGCACAAGTTTCTCGGCCACGACGACGCGTTGTGGCATAGGCTGATGGACGCGAATTTGAACTCGGTCTATTACGTGACCAAAGCCGTCGCGCCGATGATGGTCGAGGCGCAGTGGGGGCGCATCATCAATATCGCCTCGATTGCGGCGAAGGTCGGCGGCAAGTACATCGCCGCATA
>JBQTJD010000752.1:0-1550 GCA_052387475.1 Anaerolineales bacterium
CCCATGCGTGGGTGCAGCCGATATTTATCCGGCGCAGTAGCAGGGTTTTTGAACGGGTTGGTAAAACGATCAAATGCCATTCGGTTCTCCCGACAACAGCTTACACGGTAGCGGCATTTTATCACGCGACGCAGGCGAGATATTCTGTTTGAGGTTTCAAAATGGGAAGGGAACTGCTGACGCGCATCGAATTTGCTGATCCCCTTAGTCCTCCATCACCACATGAACAGCCCTTCGCGGGCTCCAAGCCCGCGAAGGGCCATGTTAAATCAACTTTTCAGTCGCGTATTGTTCGGATCGAACAGCGGCTCCTTCGTCACCGTCGCGGGGAAGCGCTCGCCGAAGAAGTAGACTTCAACTTTCGCGCCCTCCGTCGCGTGCGCGATGGGGAGATAGCCGTAGGCGAAACTCTTGCGCACCGAGTAGCCGTAGTTCGCGCTGCTCACATATCCAATCGCACTCACACCGCCCGGCGCGAAGATTGGCTCCTTGCCCATGATCGCGACCTTCGGATCATCAAACACCATCGCGCACAGCTTGCGCTTCACGCCCTCGACCTTCGCTTTCTCCAGCGCCGTTCGGCCAATGAACTCACCTTTTTTGAGTCGCACCGCAAAGCCCAGCCCGGCCTCGTAAGGGTTGTACTCGGTGTGGATGTCGCTGCCCCACGCGCGATAGCCCTTCTCCAAACGCAGCGAGTCAAACGCGCCAGTGCCCGCCGCCACCACTCCGTGCGGCTGCCCGGCCTCCCACAGCGTATCCCACAGCGCTAGGCCGTATTCGGTCGGCGTGTACACCTCCCAGCCCAACTCACCGGCATACGACACGCGCAGTGCACTCACCGGGATGTGTCCGATGAATAGCTCGCGAAAGTTGAGATACGGGAAGGCGGCGTTCGACCAGTCGTCGGCGCTCGTAGATTGCACCAGGTCGCGCGCGCGTGGCCCCCACACGCCAATCGTCGTCCACGCGGAGGAGACGTTTTCGATCCGCACCGAGCCGTCGTCCGGAGCGTTCATCTTGAGCCAGGCCAAATCCATCGGGCCGGTGCCGCCGCCGGTGAGCACCCAAAAACGATCTTCCGCGAGTCGCGTCACGGTCAGGTCGCACTTGATGCCGCCGGAGTGCGTGAGCATGGCGGTGTACGTGCTGCGGCCCACCGGCGTATCCACATTGTTGGCCGTCATCGTTTGCAGAAAGGCCAGCGCGCCAGGGCCGCTCACTTCGATCTTGTAAAAGTTGCTCAGATCAAACAAGCCGACGCGTTCGCGCACCGCGAGATGCTCCGCGCCGATGATCGGTGACCAGTAGCGCGCGGCCCAGCCCGAGCGCACCGGCCAATCAATCTTGCTCGAATACAGCAGCTTCTCGTTTGCGCCGAACCACACCGGCCGCTCCCAGCCCGCGCCCTCCACGAACAGCGCGCCGAGTTCTTTGAGCCGCTGATAGTACGGCCCGACGCGCAGCGGGCGCGGCGCTTCCATGGATTGCAGCGGGTGGATGATGTCGTAGACCTCGATGTACTGCCGCTCGGCGCGCGCTCTGAGATA
>JBQTJD010000753.1:0-4071 GCA_052387475.1 Anaerolineales bacterium
ACCGCGTCACCGAACTGACAAGCGTGACGCGTTACTTCAATCTCAAGCCCGCCCGCATCGAATCAACGCTCGAGTATCTACGCGAGAAGCGTTGGTGGGGTGAGGTGCAACGACTGATGCGCGGTTAGCAGGCAGTCAACAGTGAACGGTTGTCAATGAACGATTGAACTGTGGGAGAATCGCTCAACCTTTTGACCATTCACTGTTGACCGTTCACTGGCAAATGATCACCCTGCGCCCTATTGAAACGCACGCCGAATTGGCGATGGTCGAAGACGTGCAACGGCAAGTGTGGCCGGGCACCGATTTAGAAGTGGTGCCGCTGCATGTGTTGAGCACCGCCGCGCACAACGGGGGCGTGCTCATCGGCGCGTTCGATGATGACCAACTCATCGGTTTTGTCTTTGGCTTCCTCGGCACCGATGACTCCGAGAGCGAACGGCCGGCGCTGACCCGGCTCAAGCATTGTTCGCACATGCTCGGCGTGTTGCCCGAGTATCGCGATCAGCACATCGGTTATCTGCTCAAGCTCGCCCAACGCGATTTTGTCGTGCGGCAGGGCGTGCGGCTGATCACGTGGACGTACGACCCGCTCGAATCGCGCAACGCGCATCTCAACATCGCCCGGCTCGGCGCGGTGTGCCGCAACTATTTGCGCAACGTGTACGGCTCAATGGGCGACGGCCTCAACGCCGGGCTGCCCTCCGACCGCCTTCAAGTGGATTGGTGGGTCAGTAGTAACCGCGTGAAAGAGCGGTTGAGCGGGGCGCGCGCGGCGCTCACGCTGAGTCGTTTACCTCCGCTGGCGCAGAGATCATCAACCCCGCTGAATCCAAAGACAACCTGCTGCATCCTCCAGCCATCTTCAGTGAACCCTCCGGTACGTTTGCGCTGGTCGAAGTGCCGTACAACTTTCAAGCCATCAAGGTTTACGATCTCACTTTAGCGCAGGCATGGCGCTTCCACATCCGTGAGGTGTTTGAGACGCTCTTTGCCCATCACTATCTCATCACCGATGTCTGCTCCGAATCGCGTGAGGGCCGGCTGCGCTCGTTCTACGCGCTGACCTACAGCGAAGGCCCGGTAGAACTGTAAACTACAATCTCGCGCCAAGACGCAAAGACGCCAAGCGTTTATTTTGCGGCTTTGCGTCTTGGCGCGAGACCCTCATCCTCGATATGAAGATTGAACAAATCACCCTCCGCCACATCCAAATGCCGTACCGCTCCCCGTTCCAAACGTCGCGTTGGACGGAGAACGATCACGATTGCGTCATTGTCGAGGCGCATGCCGATGGGCTGACCGGCTGGGGCGAGTGCGTGGCGACAGCGGTTCCCAATTACTCCTACGAGTCGACGAAGACAAACTGGCACGTGCTCGAAGACTTCCTCGTGCCCACCGTGCTGGAGACCGACTTGGCCAACATTGAAGCATATCGCGTTGCGGTGGATTTCATCAGCGGGCACAACATGGCTAAGGCGGGATTGGAGATGGCGCTGTGGGATTTGTTCGCGCAACGCGCCGGCGTGTCACTGCAAACGCTGCTCGGCGGGGATGGCGACCGCGTGCGAGTAGGCGTCTCGGTGGGGATTCAGTCGTCGCCCGAGAAGCTGCTCGAAGTCGTGAATGGCTACCTCGCGGATGGTTACCGCCGAATCAAACTCAAGATCAAGCCGGGGCGCGACGTGAGCGAGGTCAGCCTCATCCGCCAGCATCATCCCGATTTGCTGCTGCAGGCCGACGGCAACTCAGTGTATCGGCTAAGTGACGCCGAACGGCTCAAAGAATTGGATGGGTATAACTTGCTGCTGCTCGAACAGCCGCTGGCGATGGACGACATCATCGACCACGCCAAACTTCAGCCGCAACTACAAACGCCGGTGTGTCTTGACGAGAGCATTCACTCGGCCGGGCACGCTCGCTGGGCGCTGGAGTTGGGCGCTTGCCGGATCATCAACATCAAGCCGGGGCGGGTGGGGGGCATGCACGAGGCCATACGCATCCACGATTACTGCCATGCGCGCAACGTGCCGGTGTGGATGGGCGGCATGTTGGAGACCGGCATCGGCCGCGCGGCGAATGTAGCCGTCGCTTCACTTAGCGGCTTCACGCTCCCCGGCGACATCTCGGCCTCGATGCGCTATTACTTTGAAGACATCATCGAGCAGCCGTTTGAGTTGAACGCCGACAGCACGCTCTCGGTGCCGCAGGGTGTGGGGCTGGGAGTGAAGGTGAGCGGCACAGCGCTGAGGAAGGTGACGCGGAGGGAAGAGGTGTATCGGAAGTAGACGACAGTGCAAAGAAAAGCCCCGGATATAGGATCCGGGGCTGTCTTGTCTGTGGTCAGGCCATTGGCCTGGTTTATTGTTTCGGCGTGCGGACGACCTCGTATTCCACATCGGGGCCGGGCGTGACGTCGAAGCGGGCGTTGACAGTGTAAAGGGCATTACCGAATTCAGCGACGGTGGTGGGGATGCGGAATGCGGGGTTGGTGATCGTTCCGGTCACCTCCCCGGTGCTCAAATCCTTGTCAAGCTCAACCACCGCAATCTGATTGAGGAAGTTGCGTACCACGTACAGCGTCTTGCCGTCGAGCAACAGGCCATCACCGGAGGCGACGGTCTCACCACCCAGGTCAATCCGGCTGGCCTCGCCGGTGTCCGGGTCCACGCGATAGAGTGCGCCGACGGTGCTGTTAACGACGATCAAATGTTTGCCGTTCGGTGTAGCGGCGATGCCATTCGCATTGAAGGCATTGGGTACCTGCTCCCAGTCACCGGTGAGCGGCAAGGCCTCGATATCGGACGGGGCCGGCAATCCGTCGCGTCGCGAGAGCGGCACTTTGTACAGCACAGCATTAGAGGAGTCGGTGAAGAAGGCTGCCGAGCGTGTCACGACCACATCGTTGATGAAGCTGCCGGAGGTGGTCAATTGAATCACGCCGACCTCCTGCCCGCTGCGAGCATCGTACACGTAGGCGGAACCGGTCGGGCCGCCCGCGACAAACAGGCGCCCGCTGCGCTTGTCGAACTTCAGCCCCACCGCAACGCGCCCTGCCTGGCCCGATACCAAAATGTCCCCCTCCCCGGTGCGCAGATCCCCTTTGTAGATCGCACCATCGGCCAGTGAGCCTACATAGAAATCCGTGCCGCGCCCGACCGCGATGCCCTCGGGGCGAAAACCGTTGGGCAGGGGCAGGATCTCGGGAAAAGCATCAGCGTGAACAGCCGGGACGATCATCGTCGCCAGCATGATCGCGATAATCCCCGTTCGTAATGTGAAGGTTCTCCTTACCACCATTCTCTCCTTTCTCTAGATAATTGGGGCGAAATCGATGTCTCTTCGAGGCCGTAGCAGTATTTCCAAAGGCACGCCTGTCCTACAACGCCACACTCTCTGCATAACAGCGATTTATGGAATCTGTTTCGCCCAAGTGTCTATTTTGCCCAGCGATTTTCTTGGGTTATATGATTGGCAAGTGAGGATTTGATGAACATCTCCGGGGGTGAGGGCTTGGATGGCCGCCTCCGCCGCAGCTTTCACGCGCGGGTCGGCGTCGTAGGCCATTACGCCCTCACCCCCAGCCCCTCTCCCGCTGGGAGAGGTGAGTTGGCGCTGGCAATATTGATTTCTCTTCCAATGACCGAACCTCACTCCCTCTCCCCAGCAGGGAGAGGGCAGGGGTGAAGGGAGAATCTCAACAGCACGCTTTCAGTGCCGCAAGGTTTGGGTATGAAGGTGAGCGGCGCTCAAGAAGGTGACGCGGAGGCAAGAGGTGTATCAGAGGGCGTAGACCCACCCTCACCCCGCGCAACATTAGTTGCGACCCCCTCTCCCCGAAAGGGAGAGCGGAGTCCATCATTTTGCAGACTTCTCCAAATTCAAGTAGGTCAGGCCGTGCCAAACTTTAAGCCGAGGCGGCGCAGCCAGGTGCGGTAGGCGATGGCCACACGGTCAGATTTGAGATGTAGTTCTGCTTGCAGGTCGAGCGGCAATAGTTCCGGGCGTTGCGATTGCACCACCGCGCGGTCTTCTTCAAAGATAGCCGTAATGCGTGGGGTGTATTCCCTC
>JBQTJD010000754.1:0-4324 GCA_052387475.1 Anaerolineales bacterium
AACGCCATTACTTCCGCACGCTGGCTGATCTGGATGGCTTGATTGGCGCGCTGAGTGGCTGGGTGGAGTTAACGGACGAACAAACGACCTCGGCAAGGAGCAAACGATGAACACGATTGCGAAAACCCGGCGGCGATGGTGGATCACCGGCCTGATGCTCGCCAGCCTTGTGCTGACCACGAGCGGCGCGACCGCGCAAGAAGCGCCCACCGCCAGCGCGCAGGCCGCGCTGGGCACGGCTTTCACCTATCAGGGCCGCCTCACCGAGAACGGTGCGCCGGCCAACGGCGCGTATGACTTCGTGTTCCAGTTGTACGACGCGGCGTTGGCGGGGGGTCCGATCGGCAGCATAGTTTTGCACAGTGATGTGTCCGTAGTCGGCGGCGCGTTCACCGTGTCGCTCGACTTTGGCGCGAATGCCTTCACGGGCGAGGCGCGCTGGCTGTCGGTGGGCGTGCGCCCCGGCGCGAGCACCGGCAGCTACACTGGCCTCGTGCCGCGCCAGCCGCTAACTCCTGCGCCATATGCGCTGGCGTTGCCCGGGTTGCGCACGACACAATCATCCGTCAGCCCAAACATCATCGGTGGCTATCACACGAATACCGTGACACCAAACGTGGCCGGGGCAACCATCGCCGGCGGAGGCGGAACGGTTTCCAATGACCCAAACCTCGTCACTGACAATTGGGGAACAGTGAGTGGCGGTCGCGGCAATCAAGCGGGTGACAACGGCGGCACGACCAACGATGCCCGCTTCGCCACGGTCGGCGGAGGGCAGGTCAACGTTGCCAGCGGGCACGACTCCACCGTGAGCGGAGGCGCGGCCAACACGGCCAGTGGCTACCAGGCAACAGTGGGCGGCGGTCTCAATAACGCCGCTGTGCTAACCGCCACCACCGTCAGCGGCGGCGATTCGAATGTGGCCGGCGGTAACACGGCGACCGTGAGCGGAGGCCTGGGCAACCGGGCCGACGCCAACCGCTCCACTGTGCCGGGCGGGTTGTACGCGGCGACCACCCATTACGGCGAAATGGCTTACGCCAGCGGCCGGTTCGCGGCGACTGGCGACGCCCAAACTTCGCTCTACGTTCTGCGGGAGGTGACAACCAATTTCGTCGTGACCGAACTGTTGCTCAACGGCGGCGGCATATCGGATGAACGCCTGACCATCGCCAACGGCCGGACGGTGGTCTTCGACATCCTCGTGGTGGGCCGGAGCGGCAACGGCTACTCGGCGGGCTGGCACATTCGCGGGGTCATCGAAAACGTCAACGGGACGACGGCCTTCGTCGGCGTACCCGAAAACACCATCCTGGGGCGTGACATTGCCTGGGAAGTGACGGTGGCCGCCGACGACGCCAACGATGCGCTGATTATCAACGTGCTGGGCAGCCCCAATACCAACATCCGCTGGGTGGCGACGGTGCGCACGGTGGAAGTGTCGTGGTGAGGGCGATATGTCACAGCGACGACGCACCCTCACCTGCGCCCTCGTGCTCCTCGCACTCACGTTGACCGCGCCCGCCCTCGCGCAGACCGGCGGCTACGCCATCGAGTCGTTCACCGTGGACGGCGGCGGAGGGACGAGCAGCGGAGGAAATTTCACCCTCAGCGGCGCGATCGGCCAGCCGGAGGCAGGCGCGCTGGCCGGTGGCGCGTTCACGCTGACCGGCGGGTTTTGGGGCGACGCCTTCAGCGGCAGCGTGAAAGTTTACCTGCCCTTCATCCAACGGTAGAGACGCCCTGGTGGGGCGTCTCCGAGTTCATTGGAGATCACGATGACCCTGCGACACACAACCCTCACGTTTCTTGCCCTCATCGCCGTGTTGTTGAGCGTGAGCGGCGTGCGCGCGCAAGACGGCCCGACTCCCGATACGGTTACGCCCGCCATCGCCGAAGGTTTGATGGAGGCCGCGCAGTCGGAGGGCAGCGTCGCCGTCATCGTCGGCGTGAATGCGCCGGGCTACGATGTCGCGGCGGCCGCCCAGGAGACCGCGAGCCAGCAGGCCATCATCGCTCAAGCGCAATCCGGTTTGCTCCAGCGCCTCGCCGGCCACAGCCTCGGCAACGTCATCCAATACGAACACATCCCCTTCCTCGCCATGCGTGTGGATGCGGCGGCGCTGGCCGCCTTGCAGTCCGACCCATCGGTGACCGGCATCGGCGAAGATTTGATCATTTACCCGGCGCTCGACAAAAGCATCCCGCAGGTGCGCGCCGACATGCCGGAATACCTCGGCAAGCGCGGCGCGGGGCAGACCATTGCCATCCTCGATACGGGCGTGGACGCCAATCACCCCGACCTCACGGGCAAGGTGGTCTCGGAGGCCTGTTACTCCGCGAGCGACCCGGCGGCCAACCGCAGTACCGTCTGCCCCAACAACAGCAACAGCCAGATCGGCGCGGGCGCGGCTGTGCCGCCCAGCCGTTTCATTGACGGCTTCGAGCACGGCACGCACGTCGCCGGCATCGCCGCGCGAGTTGCGCCGGGCGCGAGCCTCATCGCTATTCAAGTGAACGCGCGCGTGATCGGCAGCGCCTGCACGAATGCGGGAGATGCCAGCCCGTGTCTGACCGCGCGTTACTCGGACATCCTGCTCGGGATGCAGCGGGACTTCAACCTGCGCACCACCTTCAACATCGCCGCCGTCAACCTGAGCGCCGGCGCGGGCGGGTATAACGGCAATTGCGACAACAACCCCTCACAGGCTTCGATGAAGGTGCAGATCGAGTCGCTGCGCAGCGCGGGCATCGCCACCGTGATCTCCGCCGGCAACAGCGGCCATCGCAACGCCATCGGCGCGCCGGCCTGCCTCGCCGCCGCCATCAGCGTGGGCAGCGTGAACACCTCGGCGGCCGGCGCGGGTCAGGCCGACCGCGTCGCGCCAAGCTCGAACGTCTCCAGCGTGATGACCCTGTTCGCGCCGGGCACGCCCATCCTCTCCGCCGTGCCGGGCACGACGGTGACATGCGGTCAGGGGCGGCTCCCCGACGAGGACGGGCGCTGCTACCTCGGCGGCACCTCCATGGCCGCGCCGCACGTGGCCGGGGCGGTGCCGTGATTCGCGGCGCAGATCCCACCGCCACCGTGGCCGAGATCGTGAGCGCGCTGAGCACCGGCGGCACGCTCCCGCAGATCACCGACACGCGCAGCGGCGGCTCCATCACCAAACCCCGGTTGGATGTGTACTACTCGATGTGCCGTTTCATCACCACTTGCGACCCGAACGACTTTCGGCACGTCTTCGGCTCGCTGACCGGGACGCTCACGCCGGTGGACACCGTTGACACCTACTTCCACAACGGCACAGCGGGGTATCGCATCACCGCCACGCTCAACCGTACCAGCGGCGACATTGACCCATACCTGATCGTATACGACCCGAACACCAACCTCGTCGCCCTGAATGACAACGGCGGGGGAGGGGTGAACGCGCGTGTCAGCAACCTCATCCTCCCGGTCACGGGCCGCTATCGCATTATCGCCGTCGGGGCGTCGCGGCTGGGCAACTACGAAATCAGCCTGACGTCGGGCAACTACAGCCAGAACCCCGTGCCCTTCGCGCGCAGCCTCACGCCAGCCTCGGCGACCGTGGGCAGCGCCGGATTCTGGATCCGCATTGACGGCGCGAACTTCCTGCCGGCCTCCGTCACGAAGATGAATGGCAATGTGCGCCCGATGGACTTCGACGATTTTGATCGGGTGTGGATGTGGGTTTACGACACCGACATGCTCGCGCAGGGGAATCATTCGATCACGGTGAGCAACCCCGCGCCGGGCGGCGGGACCTCCGGGTCCCTGTCGTTCAGCGTGACGCCGGCCTTCAACGGCGAGGCCGCGCTGCTCGCGCCCGCCGTGCCCACGACGACCGTCGGCCTGACCACGACCTTCGCCATCAGTTGGACTCATCCCACCGCCTCGTGGCGCAACATGGAGAACCTCGACTTTCAATTGACCAACGACGGGCTGGAGTCGCCCTTCTGGTTGCGGATGACGGAGGGTAACCCGACCAGCACTGTCACGCTGCTCAATTCGAGCGGCGAGGCCGTTATCAGCGGCACGCTGGTCAGCGGGCAACTCGGCCCGAACGTGGATCTGGTGGTGACGGATACGGTGACGCTGCACCTCGGCCAGACGCGCTTCTTCGGCTCAGGACAGACGGTGGTGATCACGCCGGTCGTCACCTTCGGCCCGGCGGCGGTCGGCAATTACGACATGCGCTTCGCGGTGGATGACGATGCGGAGGTGAGCGAGGTCCAGAACGCCGACGTGTTCGGACGCTTCACCGTGCTGCCGCCGGGCTGCGCGGTCGGAATCTCGGAT
>JBQTJD010000755.1:0-3674 GCA_052387475.1 Anaerolineales bacterium
GCCCATCTCCACTCCCCCAATTCTCAAGTTCAGAATCTCTTCGCCTTCCCCGCGCAGTCCAATTTCTCCGGCGTCAAGCACTCGCTCGAATGGATCGCGCGCGCGCAAGTGCTGGGTTGGGATGTGCTGCTCGACGGTGCGGCGTTCGCCCCGACCAATCGGCTTGACCTCCGCGCCGTCCAGCCGGAGTTCGTTTCGCTTTCGTTCTACAAAATGTTCGGCTACCCCACCGGGGTTGGCGCGTTGATTGCAAAACGTACCGCATTGAAGAAGCTGCACCGCCCGTGGTTCGCCGGCGGCACCATCGAAGTGGCCTCGGTGCAGGGCGATAAGTTCTACCTCCACGAAGGGGCCGAGGCCTTCGAGGACGGTACGCTCAACTACCTCATCATCCCCGCCGTTGAAATCGGTCTACGGCATATTCAGTCGGTGGGGATTGAAATGATCCAGACGCGCGTGATGGCGCTCACCGGCTGGTTGCTTGAAACGCTTACCGCGCTGAGGCATACCAGCAGCGTGCCGGTGGTCAAAATCTACGGCCCGACAAACACCGACATGCGCGGCGGGACTGTGACGATGAACTTCTACGGGCCGGACGGCCACTTTATCGACCACCGCGCGGTGGAGCAGCGTGCGAACGCCGTCAACATCTCACTCCGCACTGGCTGCTTCTGCAACCCCGGCGGCGGGGAATTGGCGCTCGGCATCTCCGCCGAAGAACTCACGTCGTGCTTCGTCACGCACGACCGCATGTCGCTGGATGAGTTTCGCCGCTGCATCGACGACAAGAGCACCGGCGCGGTGCGCGTCTCGGTCGGGCTGGCCACCACCTTCACCGATGTCTATCGCTTCGTCGAGTTCGCACATGGGTTTGTGGATCGAATGACTGAGACGGCATAACTTCCCCAAACGAAAGCGACCATGACTGATAACACCCTTGAAGTTCACGACCCGACCATCCTCGCACAAGCACGCGCCATACTGGAGGCGTGCCAGTCGGCGAAGGAAATGCAACAGGCCGTGCTGGACGCGGTGAAGCGCAACGAAACCTGGCGCGGCCGGCAGTGTATCAACTTGCTCGCGCCAGAAGCGCCCACCAGCCCAACCGTGCGGGCGCTGCTCGCCAGCGAGGTCGGCACGCGCGCGGCTGAAGGCCACATCGGCGCGGTCAATCGCTGGTTCGTGGGGACGAAATACATTGACGAGATTGAAGCGTTGTGCATGGAACTGCTCAAGAAGTGTTTCAAAGCGCGCTATGCCGATCATCGTTTGATGGGCAGCATGTTGGGCAACCTCACTGTATATACGGCCCTCACGCAACCGGGCGATGTGGTGATGACGGTCGCGCAGCCAGTGGGAGGCCATTCCAGCAACCGGCCCGATGGCCCCGCCGGTGTGCGCGGGTTGAAGGTCGTAGACATCCCGTTTGATCCTACCGAATTGGAAGTGGACCTCGACGCCTTCCGCCGCATGGCGCCACTCATGCGTCCGAAAGTGGTCACGCTCGGCGTTTCGATGACGCTATTCCCGTTCCCGGTGCGGGAGATGGCTGAGACCATTCGCGAGTGGGGCGGGCAGTTGTTCTTTGACGGCGCGCATCAACTCGGGTTGATCGCGGGCGGTCAATTTCAAGACCCGCTGCGCGAAGGGGCCGCCGTGCTCACCGGTTCGGCGGGCAAGACGTTCAGCGGCCCACAGAGCGGCGTCATCGTATGGGACGATCCGCGCCTCACCGGGCCCTTTACCCACGCCATCTTTCCCATGCTCGTCGCCACGCATCAAGTCAACCGGGTGGCCGCGCTGGCGGTCTCGGCGGCGGAGATGTTGGAATATGGCCGGGCGTACATGGCGCAGATCGTCCGCAACGCGCAGGCGCTCGGGGCAGCGCTGCAAGAGCGCGGCATCCCGGTGTTGGGCGCGCGCAAAGGCTTTACCCGCACGCAGCAAGTCATCGCCGATGTGCGGCAGTTCGGCGGCGGGCTAGAAGTCGCGCAACGATTAGCCCGCGCCAACTTGATCGCCAACAAGAATCTCATCCCCGGTGATGCGCCGGAGGATTGGGATCGGCCCAGCGGTCTGCGGCTCGGCACCATTGAAGTCACACGGCTGGGGATGCGCGAGAAAGAGATGGAAACCATTGCGGACTTCATGGCGCGAGTGCTGGTGGAAAAACAATCACCTGAAACCGTGCTGGAGGATGTGATCGATTTCCGCCAGCCGTATCAAACGTTCTACTATTGTTTCGATAACGGTTGGCCGGCTTGAATTCAGCACCGTAATCAAAAATTGATCAGCTTTTGGTCTGGCAACTTGCCGGTCTTCCGCGTAAGCTCAACCGTGTAGAATGGCCCCTCACTCGGCACTTGTTTGGGTGTTCGAGTCCGCCAGGAGTTTGCCATGAGCTTTGACCCGTACGACCTCCTCCGCGCCACCAGCCGCACCTTCGCCCTCTCCATCGAGCGTTTGCCCCAGCCCGTCAAGGAATCCATCTGTCTGGCGTATCTCATGATGCGGATTTCGGACTTTCTCGAAGACAACGACTACATGCCGGTTGAGCGTAAAGTTGAACTGCTGCATTTGTGGGAACAGATCGTGGCGGGCGACGTGCCGCCGGAGCGGCTGACCGAAGCCCTCGCCGACCGCGCGCCCGAGGACGCGGATGCCGAGGCTGCACGGCAAGCGCCCGCCATCATTGCCGCGTTACATCGCTTGCCGCCTGCATTGCAGAATCATGTTGCGCTGCATGTGCGCGATACCTCGCTGGGCATGGCGCGCTGGGTGGCGCGCGGGCCGGATGTGCACGATGAACCCGACCTCGACGATTACATGCACGAAGTGGCCGGCCGCGTCGGCTACCTCGTCACCGATGTGTTCGCGTGGTACTCGGGCTTTGTGCGCTCGAAGCTGGCGGTGCTCATGCCGCTGGCGCGCGAGTTCGGCCTCGCCCTGCAAACAGTGAACGTCATTCGCGGCCTGCGCAAAGATTACGAGCGCGGCTGGATTTACGTGCCCGAGAGCTTCTGCGCCGCCGTCAACCTGCGCCGCACCGATTTGTTCGACCCGGCCTACAAGCGCCAGGCATTACAAGTGTTGGATATGCTGTGCGACAAGGCTGAGCGACATTTGCAATCGGCCCTGGACTATGTGAAAACGCTGCCGCGCTGGCTGCACGGTCTGCGACTGGCCTGCATCTGGCCGCTGCTCTTCGCCGCGCGCACCCTCGCCATCAGCCGCCACAACGTGGATGTGTTCATGGCTGAGGTCAAGATGACGCGCGAGGAAGTGAAAGCCATCGTCCGCGACACGACGTTGTTCGGATGGAGCAACCACTGGCTGGACCGGTACTTCCATCAACTGCAAAACGCGCCCCCCGTACCCACGCAATTGGCCGTCGTCCGAAAGTAACGCCCGCGAGGACGCGGGCTTAGAGCAAACCTATCCCCGGCGCGACATGCACCCCATGACTTTGGGTGCATTTCAGTTTAGGGGCAACCCGCTCTCCGACCGCGTCCTCGCGGTCGGAACACCGTGCCAGAACGCCCGCGAGGACGCGGGCTTGGAGCAAATTTGTCCCAGTGTGAAATGCACCCTGAGGGATTGGACGTTGGCCGCGCCTCAAAGCGGGAGTACAATCGCGTTCATCCCAGTACGCGCAACATCCCTTCACACCCATG
>JBQTJD010000756.1:0-11241 GCA_052387475.1 Anaerolineales bacterium
CGGCGATGGCGGCTGGATTGACGGATCATGTTTGGACGATGGATGAGTTGCTCAGCTTTCGTGCGCCACCACAACATCGGTGGTAAGCCTATCTTTCGCCTTGTACCCGTTACAGGGACACTACCAAAATTCGCTGTCGTCTCGGATAAGTCTCAGATTACGCCGTAAAACAACTTGGCATACTTACCCGCTTGGCGACGCCGGGTGCGGTTCGTGCGTTGGTCGAAGAATTGCTGGCGCGGCTGGATGAATTGGAAGCGCGGCTCAACCGACGGCCGACGGTGGGCGCATAACCCGGTCACGCCAACCCGCGCAGCCGTTGGCATACGCCCGCCATTTAGCCGGCCGGTAGAAACGCTCGAAGACGTGCGGCCGATCATCCGGGGCGACACCCTCACTCATATCGCACCCGCCAACTTGCCACGAAATCTCATCCAGGTCATTAGAAAAATTCCCTTGACTCGATTGTGCATTAATAGTAACTTTGTGAATAATCGCTTAGATATAGTAACTTTTAGACGCTTTTGCAGACTTATTATACAAATATGGACAACAAACATAATGGAGAGCCTTCTTGGCTTAGCCTGAGGCAGGCGGCCAAACAGTTGGGCGTCCATCCTACCACCCTGCGGCGTTGGGCCGACACAGGCGAGATTCCCGTCATGCTCACGCCGGGCGGCCACCGACGATTTGCAGTCGCCGATGTTGAGCGCTTTACCGAGGAGCGTAGGCGATTGCGACTGATCTCCGGCTTGGAACAAGCCTGGATGGAGCAGGCGCTTGTCCAGACCCGCAAGGAAATTGCCATCCGCCGGGACGAACACTGGTTGTCCATTTTCGACGAAAAAGACCGCGAATATAAACGTCAGTTGGGCCAGCGGTTACTGGGCGTGATGCTCCAATTTATCTCGTTGAACGAGGGCGGCGACAATTTTTTGCGTGAGGCGCAGGCCATTGGGTGCGAGCATGCCGAGAACGGTCTCAAACTGGGATTGCCGCTGGTTGAGACCCTCCGGGCCATGCTGTTCTTCCGAGACACGTTGGTGGAAGCGGCCATCCATTTGCCAGAGGTCACCCACGTCCGGCCCGAGGCCAATCTACGCTTGACACGTCGGATTAATATCTTGCTCAATGCCGTTCAACTTGCCATCGCCGATACCTACGATCAGGCAAAAAAGTAGGCAAATCGCTCTGCGCATCCTATGCACCTTCTCTGTCTTGGGTTAAGCCATCACACCACGCCCGTCGAGTTGCGTGAGCGTCTGAATTACTCGCGCCTCGCTCTCGAAGCCGTGCTTGCGCGCTTCGGCTATGAGCAAGCCACACGCCCGGCGCACGTCACGGAGTTGGTAATCCTTTCAACCTGCAATCGGCTGGAACTGTACGCGGTGGCTCAAACCGAGCAGTGCGACGCGCTCGCCGAGTTCCTAAGCGAATCCAGCGGCGTGCCCCGAGCGGATTTTGAGGCTCATCTTTACTGGCACATCCAGGCGGAGGCCGTCGGCCATCTGGGCCGCGTCGCCGCCGGGCTGGATTCCATGATCCTCGGCGAGCCCCAAATTCTCGGACAGGTGGTGGAGGCTTACGAAGCCGCGCTCGGCCAGGGCGCTGTCGGCCCGGTCTTGTCGGCGCTGTTCCGCGCGGCCATCCACGTCGGAAAGCGCGCGCGGACGGAGACGGGCATCAGCCGTAACCCGGCCACCATCAGTTCAGTCGCCGTCAAACTGGCCGAAGCCGTGGTCGGCGATTTGACCTCAGCGCGGGTGCTGATTGTGGGTGCGGGCGAAATGGCCGAATTGGCGGTCGAAGCGTTGCGCGCGCGGGGCACACGTCATGTCACAGTCGTCAACCGTACCCGCGAACGAGCCACGCTGTTGGCCGAACGCTGGGGCGCGAACGCCCTGACGTTTGAGCAGTTGACTGAGGCGTTGGCGGAAGCCGACATCGTCATCACCTCCGCCGGTGCGCCGCACGTCATCATCACCGCCGACTTGGCGCGCACTGCGCTCGCGCCTCGGCCACATCGCCCCTTAGTTTGCATTGATATCGCGGTGCCGCGCAATGTTGACCCCGATGTGCGCCACCTGCCGAATGTGCATTGTTACGATATTGACGATCTCGAAGGCCAATTGAACGGCGCACGGGCCGAACGCCAGCAGGAAGTTCCGCGCGTCGAGGCCATTGTGGCGGAGGAAGCCGGGGCCTTCCTCAATTGGCTAAGAGGTCTGGAAATCACACCGCTCATTGCTGACCTGCACGCGAAGGCCGATACGATCCGCCGGGCCGAGGTCGAGAGGACGCTCCGCCGCCTGCCGCACATCGGCGAGGTCGAGCGGCGACAGATTGAGACGATGACGGAGGCGCTGGTCAACAAGTTGTTGCACGACCCCACCCTCCGCTTGAAGGCCGAGGCCGGCAACGGGCACGCTGCCAAATACGCCGCCGCGCTCCGTTATCTGTTTGCCCTGAATGATTGAGATATGACGATCTTGACTCGTCCCCTCCTCGTCGGCACGCGTGGCTCGGCCCTCGCCCGCTGGCAAACCGACTGGGTCTTGACTCGCCTCGCGGCAGCCTCGCCCGGCCTCGAACACCAGACCAAGCTCTTCACCACCTCCGGTGACAAAATTCTCAACAAGGCCCTGCCCGAAATCGGGGGCAAGGGCCTCTTCACCGAAGAACTAGAGAACGCGCTCCGTTCCGGCGAGATTGACCTCGCCGTTCACTCGCTGAAGGATTTGCCGATTGGCGATGCGCCTGGCGTGACCATCGGCGCAATTTGCGAGCGTGAAGATGCGCGTGACGTGTTGGTTGCGCGTGAGGGATACACATTCCGCGCCCTTCCGCCCACTGCGCGTGTGGGCACCTCAAGCCTGCGCCGCGCCGCCCAGCTGTTGGCCGCCCGTCCCGACCTGACCGTGCTGCCCATCCGGGGCAACGTAGACACTCGCCTTCGCAAAGCCATGGGCGGCGAGTACGACGCGCTTGTGCTGGCAGCGGCAGGTGTTCTCCGATTAGGATTGCAAAATCACATCACCGAGTACCTGCCATTTGAAGTAATGTTGCCCGCGCCCGGTCAGGCAGCTCTGGCCGTTCAATGCCGCGTCAACGATGAGTCCACGCGTGAACTGTTAGGTGCCCTCGACCACCCGGCGACCCGCTCCGCCGTCACCACCGAACGCGCGTTTCTGCAAGCCCTCGGCAGCGGTTGCTCCGCGCCCGTGGCGGCGTATGCCGAAAGTAAAAATTCAAAGTCGAAGTTTCAATCGCCAAACTCCCCACTCCAAATTTCAAACGCCAATGCCCCAATCGTACTGACCGGGTTGGTTGCGGCTGTGGATGGGCGGCGTGTGATTCGGGTCTCTGGTGAAGGCGATGATCCGTTCGCCCTCGGCGCGGCGTTAGCGGAAAAAGCCATCGCGCAAGGCGCAGGAGCGTTGCTCAAATGAGCCTGGCTGGCAAACGCCTCCTCATCACCCGCCCGCGCGCGCAGGCCGCCGACCTGTGTGACAAACTGGCCGCCCTCGGTGCGGAGCCGATTCTGTTCCCGACTGTCGAAATTGCGCCACTGGAAAATTACGCCGCGCTCGACTTGGCCATTGCCACACTGGATAGCTATCACTGGCTCATCTTCACCAGCGTCAACGGCGTATCAGCCTTTTGGCAACGGCTGGACCCTGAACGGTTCACGCTGCCCGCGTCGCTCAAAATCGCCGCCATAGGCCCGGCCACCGCCCACGCGCTGGAGACGCGCGGCGCGCGCGCCCAACTCATCCCAGATGAATACGTGGCTGAGGCCATCCTTGAAAAAATCGGCGAAGTGCGCGGCCAGCGGATTTTGCTCCCCCGCGCTGACATCGCCCGCGAGGCCTTGGCTGTTGAACTGGGAAAGCGCGGCGCGGTCGTCCACGAAGTCGCCGCCTACCACACCCGGCCCGCCGCCCCCGACCCGCGCGGCCTGGCAGAACTCCGGCGTGGCGTGGACGCCGTCACCTTCACCAGTTCCTCCACCGTGCGGAATTTTGTCAGATTGATAAGTGGCAGCGACCAATACATAGACCCCGCTAACATCCGCCGCATGGGGCGCGACGGCATTCCCATGCCCTCTCTCAATCGGGCTGTCATTGCCTGCATCGGCCCTGTCACGGCACAAACTGCGCGCGAGGCGGGGTTGCCGGTGGACGTGATGGCGCAAGCGTACACAATGGACGGCCTCGTTGCCGCGCTGGTTGACTATTTTGCCCGGCCTGAAATGCAGGTGAAGGAGAACCGATGGATACCGAAGCGCTCACTCTGACCTCTACCCGCGCGGGCCCTCGGTCGGCCGCGCGCCCGCGCCGACTGCGCCTCAACCCGCAACTTCGAGCCATGGTGCGTGAAACCCAGCTCGCGCCAGACGACTTCATCTATCCACTCTTTGTCACACATGGGCGCGGGGTGAAGAATGAAATCAAATCCATGCCCGGCGTGTATCAGTGGTCGCCGGATTTGTTGGCGCGCGAAGCCGAGGCGATTGCCGCACTTGGCGTCCCGGCGGTTTTACTATTCGGCCTTCCAGCGGAGAAAGACCCCATCGGGCTGGAAAACTTCGCGCACGATGGCATCGTGCAACAGGCGACCCGCATCATCAAAGACACCGTGCCGGAGATACTGGTCGTCACAGATGTGTGCCTGTGTGAATACACCGATCACGGTCACTGCGGTGTCCTGAACATCGGGAATGGGAGTCGCCCTCACGCGCATCTGCCTGAAGGCTATGTTCTCAACGACGAAACGCTCGACGTGCTGGTGAAGGTGGCGATCTCTCACGCGGAGGCCGGGACCGACATCGTTGCGCCCTCAGGGATGATGGATGGAATGGTGGCCGCCATCCGCGCCGGACTCGACTCTGTCGGGTTCGAGCACCTGCCCATCCTCTCGTATTCGACCAAATATGCCTCCGGCTTCTACGGCCCGTTCCGAGAGGCGGCGCAGGGCGCGCCCAAGTTTGGCGACCGCAAGACGCATCAGATGGACCCGGCCAATGCCCGCGAGGCCCTGCGCGAAACCGCGCTTGACGTGGCCGAGGGCGCAGACATGCTCATGGTCAAGCCTGCCCTGCCGTATCTCGATATCATCCGCCAGACTCACGACCACTTCCCCGAATTGCCTCTGGCCGCCTACAACGTGAGCGGCGAGTATGCCATGGTCAAAGCCGCCGCCGCGAACGGCTGGCTGGACGAAGAGCGCGTCACGCTCGAAATCCTCACCGGCATCAAACGGGCCGGGGCCGATCTCATCATCACCTACCACGCCAAGGAAGCCGCCACCTGGCTAAAATCAAAATAGGATACTTATGCCCGAAGAAACCCCTCGCACCCTCAATCACTTCGCCCTGTTTGCGTTCAAAGAAGCGTACTGGACGCTATCTACCGAAGGCCGCACCGAGTTTCACCGGGACTGGCTCGCCGGACTGCGCACCGCCGCGCGCAAAGTGGACGTGTATCAAGTCTTCCCTGCCGAGAGCCATGCGGATGTGCTCGTATGGAGCACACTGCCCGCCGAGGGCAAATGCGAAACTGCCGAGTTCTTTGAAGGCCTCGCGCGCGTGACCAACCCGTTTCGCGCTTATCTCCACGCCAGCACCATGCTGTGGGGCTACACCCGCCCCTCGCAATACACCAAAACACGCTCGACGCAGGAGATTGATCCGTTCGCCGAAACGCGAAAACTGTATCTGGTCATGTATCCATTTGTGAAGACGACCGACTGGTATTTGATGAGCCGCGAGGCGCGGCAGGGGATGATGAACGAGCACATCCGCATCGGCAAGCAGTACGAAGGCGTCACCCAACTGCTGTTGTACTCGTTCGGCGTGCAGGATCAGGAATTCGTGGTGGTGTACGAGACCGATGACCTGCTGCGTTTCTCCGATCTGGTGAACGAACTGCGTTCGACCGAGGGCCGCCGCTACACACTGCGCGACACGCCCCTGCACACCGCCATCTACCATCCTGCCGAAGAGACTCTCGCCCTATGGAAATGACCGATCGTTTTCTCCGCGCCTGCCGCCGCCAGCCGGTTGACCGTACGCCTGTCTGGTTCATGCGGCAGGCCGGGCGCTACATGGCCGAATACCGCGCTATCCGCGCCAAACATTCTCTGCTCAAAATCTGTGCTCAACCCGACCTCGCCGCCAAAGTGACTCTCCAGCCCGTGCGCGCCCTCGGGGTGGACGCCGCCATTCTGTTCGCTGACATACTCCTACCTCTCGTGCCGATGGGTATTCAACTGGAGTTCGCTGCTGACGAGGGACCGGTGATTCATAATCCGATCCGCACGGCTACCGACGTAACGACTCTGCGCCCGGTTGACCCACATGAATCCCTTGGCCACGTTCTCGAAGCCGTGCGCCTTGTGCGCCGTGAACTCGACGGCCAGACTCCACTTATCGGTTTCGCGGGCGCGCCCTTCACCCTCGCCAGTTATCTCATCGAAGGCGGCTCGTCTCGTAACTACGTGAAAGCCAAACGCCTGATGTATGGTGACCCGCCGACGTGGCACGCCCTCTTGGGCAAACTCGCCCGCGTCGTTGCCGACTATCTTATGGCGCAAGTGGCAGCCGGGGCGCAGGCCGTTCAACTTTTCGATAGCTGGGTCGGCGCGCTCACCCCGGATGACTACCGCGACTACGTCTTGCCGCACTCGCAATTCGTCCTCCAGGCCGTTGGCACGACGGGTGTCCCCGTTATTCACTTCGGCACGGGTACGGCCACTCTGCTGCTGTTGATGAAAGCGGCGGGCGGCGACGTGATCGGCCTCGACTGGCGCACGCCGCTCGATTGGGGCTGGGATCAACTTGGGCCGGATACGGCTGTACAAGGGAATCTCGATCCGGTCGCTCTCTTCGCGCCGCGCCCTGAACTTGAGCGGCGGGTGCGGACTATTCTCGAACAGGCCGCTGGCCGCCCCGGACACATTTTCAATTTGGGTCACGGCATATTGCCGGAAACGCCAGTGGACAATGTAAAGGCAGTAGTGGAAATGGTGCATGAGTTTTCGATTCGGGAGGCTGTGTGACCATTGGTGTCCTCGTCATGGCCTACGGCGGGCCGAACTCTCTTGATGAAGTTGAGCCGTACTTGATGGATGTGCGCGGGGGCCGCCCGACCGCGCCGGAAATTATTCACGAAGTGCGCGAGCGTTACCGCGAAATCGGCGGACGCTCGCCCATCCTTGAGCGCACGCAGGCGCAGGCCGCCACGCTGGAAGCCGCGCTGAACGTGAACGGCACTGCGTTCAAAACCTTCGTCGGCATGCGGCATTGGCATCCGTTCATCAAAGATACACTGGCACAAATGGCCGGGGCTGGGATTACCCGCGCGGTGGGGCTGGTGATGGCTCCGCACTACTCGCGGATGAGCATCGGCGCGTATTTCAAGAAAGTAGAAGAGGCGCAATCGTCCATAGAAATCGCGCGCCTCGAACGCTGGCACTTACTCCCCGGCTACCTTGACGCACTGGCCGAGCGGGTGCGCGCCGCGCTCGAAAAATTCCCCGTCCTCGTGCATGCCACCGTGCCCATCATTTTCACCGCGCACAGTCTGCCCCAACGTATCCTCGAATGGAACGACCCGTATCCTGACGAACTGCGCGCTACAGTCGCGGCGGTGATGGAACGGCTCGGTGTGCATCCCCACGCGTTTGCGTTTCAATCTGCCGCCATGACGCCCGACCCGTGGCTGGGGCCGGACGCGGGCCAAGTGATCGCTCGTCTCGCGCACGAAGGCCATAAGCACGTCCTTATCGCGCCCATCGGTTTTGTTTGCGAACACGTTGAGATTCTGTACGACGTGGATATCGTGTTCAAGCGCCAGGCCGAGTCGCTAGGGGTACAGCTCAAGCGCATCGAAATGTTGAATACTGCGCCGCAGATGATGGCTGGGTTGGCCGAACGAGTGTGGGACAAAACAAAGGACGCAGGCTGGCTATGAGTCGAGTCGTGATTATTGGGGGCGGGATTGCGGGATTGGCTGCCGCCTATCGGCTGACGCAGAAGTCGCTCGGCCCGGCGGTAACTCTCATTGAAAGCGACTCGCGCCTAGGCGGCAAAATCTTCACCGAGCGGGTGGATGGATTTGTGATCGAAGGCGGGCCGGACACCTTTCTCTCGTACAAGCCGCGCGGGCTCGGTTTGTGCCGCGAACTAGGCCTCGAAGATCGGCTACACGGCACGAACGAAAAGATTCGCCGCACTTACGTGATGCGCGGCGGCCAACTCTACGAACTACCCGAAGGCCTCACTGGCCTCATTCCTTCGCGCTTCGGGCCAATGGTGAAGACTGCCCTCATCTCGCCCTTCGGCAAACTGCGGATGGGTTTCGACTACGTTATCCCGCCGCGTTCCGCCGACGGCGACGAGAGCATCGCGGCCTTTGTCGAACGCCGCTTGGGGCGCGAAGTGTATGACCACCTCATTGAACCTTTGTTGAGTGGCATCTACGCTGGAGATGGCCAGCAGCTGAGCCTCGCCGCCACCTTCCCACAACTGCGACAGACCGAACTCGCTAATGGGAGCCTGATCAAAGGCATGCTGGCGGCCAAACGCAACGTTTCCAAACCCAATGGCAAATCTTGGGCGGCCTTCCTCACGCCCACCACCGGCCTCGCCGAAATCGTGGAAGCGTTGGGAGAACGGTTGGGCGGCATGGATGTTCGGTTGGGGAGTCGGGCGACCCGTGTCGAGACAGCCTCGTCGGGGTATACGATTGTGTTGGAAAGTGGCGCGGCATTGGTGGCCGATGCGGTCATCTTCGCCACACCTGCATTCATCACCGCTGATTTGGTCTCGAATCTTGACCCGCAAATCTCTTCTGTACTGCGCGCAATTCCATACGTATCCACCGCCACTGTCTCGGTGGCTTATCCGCTGTCAGCGATTCCGCGCCCGTTAGACGGTTACGGCTACATCATCCCGCGCGCCGAGTATCGGCCTGTCCTGGCCTGCACCTGGACATCGACAAAATTCCCGCATCGTGCGCTGGAAGGCTTTGGGCTGATTCGGGCCTTCATTGGCCGCGCCGGACAACAAGAGGTGCTAGAGCGCGACGATGATGAACTATTGCAACTCGTGCGCGACGAACTGCGCCGCACCCTAGGGATCACTGCGCCGCCGCATCTGCATCGCATCTTCCGCTGGCCCAAAGCCATGCCACAGTACACGCTCGGCCACCTCGACCGGCTGGCCGCCATTGAGCAACGTCTCGCCATACACCCCGGCCTGTTTGCGGCGGGCAACGCCTATCGCGGCATCGGCATCCCAGATTGCATCGCCTCTGGTGAAGCGGCGGCGGACAAAGCCAGGGCGTTCATCAACACCATTATCGGGCGAGTCCCCGTATGAACATTGCTCGCTCCCAACAACTCTTCGCCGAAGCCCAAACCCTTCTTCCCGGCGGCGTGGATTCGCCCGTGCGCGCCTTCCGCGCCGTGGGCGGACAGCCGCTGTTCATCGAGCGCGGCGAGGGCGCGTATCTCTACGACGTGGACGGCAACCGTTTCGTGGATTACGTGCTCTCGTGGGGGCCACTGATTTTGGGCCACGCCTGCCCGCGTGTAGTGCGGGCCATTGCTGAAGCCGCCGCGCGCGGCACCAGTTATGGCGCGCCCAGCCCGCTCGAACTCGAACTGGCGAAACTGATTCAGCAGTTCATGCCCAACATCGAGATGATCCGCTTCGTCAACTCCGGCACCGAAGCGACGATGAGCGCGTTGCGATTGGCGCGCGCCTTCACCGGGCGAAACAAAATCATCAAGTTTGAAGGGTGCTATCACGGTCACGCGGACTTATTGCTGGTCCAAGCCGGTTCGGGTGTAGCCACTCTCGGCCTGCCCGACTCGCCCGGCGTGCCGCCTGCCACCGTGGCCGACACACTAGTGGCGCCGTTCAACGATCTAGCCGCCGTCGACCGGCTCTTTGAAAAATACCCGGCTGAGATTGCGGCGGTCATTGTCGAGCCGGTGGCGGGCAACATGGGAGTGGTTCCACCGGCAGATGGTTTTCTAAAAGGGCTACGTGACCTCACGGCGGCGCACGGCGCATTGCTCATCTTCGACGAAGTGATGACGGGCTTCCGTGTTCACCCCGGCGGCGCGCAGGCGCTTTACAAGGTCAAGCCGGATCTGACCACGCTGGGCAAAGTGATTGGCGGTGGGTTGCCGGTGGGCGCGTACGGCGGGCGGCGCGACGTAATGCAGATGGTGGCCCCCTCCGGGCCGATGTATCAAGCCGGGACACTCTCCGGCAACCCGCTGGCGATGACGGCAGGGATTGAAACGTTGAAGGAATTGCAGAAGCCCGGAACGTGGGAGGCGATTGAGCGCAACACGGCCAAACTGGTGGAGGGCCTGAGCGCGGCTGCGGAAGAAGCCAGTATGCGCGTGATAACTCAACGGGTGGGGACGATGTTCACCACCTTCGTCACCGATCAGCCGGTTACCAACTGGGCCACCGCCAAAATCGCCGACACAAAAAAGTTCGGCGCGTTTTTCCGGGCGATGCTGGAGGGCGGTGTTTATCTCGCGCCGTCGCAGTTCGAGGCCGGGTTCATGTCGGCGGCGCACGGAGAGAACGAGCTTGAAATCACGGTGCGGGCGGCGGAGCAAGCGTTCAGACAAATCCGCAAAGCCTGAAGCATGTCGAGAGAAAAGATTGTGAAGAACAGGCCCGTTGTGCCATCATGCTCACGCCGCTAGGCCGCCCAGCCGCTCTACTTCCTGTTCAATCGTCTGCGCCACGGCGACGACGTTTTCCTTCAACGCCGTCTCGGAAACCGTCACATACCGCCACTCGCCTCTTTCCTTCAGCGCCTTCTTTTCCCCATCCTTCTGCACGATGACGCCCAACTTGCCCAGCGCACATAGCAACGCAAAGTCGAGTTCGCCGCGTTGCGCCGACTCGTAGCCGCGTTCGGCGGCCAGCCCGCGCTCGCGTAGCGCCTTCCACAATAACTCGCGTTCTTCGTTTTGGATGATGAGGTCGTTGATCTCGGTTGCGCCGAGTAGGCGTTCGCCGGTGGTATAGAGGAAGGTGAGCCGCCGCCACTTGCGGGAGGCGATGGGCTGGGGCAATCGTTCCAGCGGGCCGAGTTGTAGCTTGAAGTATTGCTCGGTCGCGCGCGGGTGGTCGGGCTGCGTGCGAAGCAGTTCGGCGCGCGTCGTCAGCTCGTGGCCGCGCACCGGGGCGATGAAGTTGATCGCCCA
>JBQTJD010000757.1:0-4609 GCA_052387475.1 Anaerolineales bacterium
GCAAACATGCGGGCGCTTTGCTGGAAGACTTCGGGGTCGTGCCGGATGCCCAGTATCGGATGACCCGCCGCGATCAACTCGGTGACAATGTTGACCTCATCGCGGAAGCGGTACGGCTACTTATCACGCTCTCGCAAACTCGGGCACCGCCAACGCTACGCATCACCGACATATCGTTGAGGGCGGGACAATTATCGCTAACGCTCACCACCGCGAGACTGGCCCGCGTGGATTTGTGGGTGGACAATCGACCCTGGCAGTCGGTCAATGTTTCAGACGGAACAGTCGTCGTGGCTGCGCCCGCTGCCTTGGCGACCCCACGTCGGCTCAAGGCGCTTGGGTTTGCATCGGCTAATGCACCCGAGCCAGTGGCGATGGCCACCGTTCGGATCTAATACTTGCACGGTTCTGGGACCTGGGTCGGAGAGTTCGAGCTTGTTCTGGTCTTTCACGCTCGGGGAATGGATAACGTCCGAACTGGTCGATGTCTACGGCAATCAAAGACTCTCCCACATGCATGATGCTTCGCATGCCAGGAGGGTCATTTACCGTACCTCCAGGACATGTAACTTGAATTCGGCCGGTAACGTCAGGGCGTCACTGTCCCGCCGCCGAAGTGGTCGATGACGACTGCGGATGCGTCCTGGAACTACACACCAATCTCGCCGCCCCGGTTTACGTAGCAGCTGCCGGCCACGGACGTCGTATCGGCCTCGCCGGCGAAATTGCCCATCGAAGACAAACGAGTACGCCCCGGCGCCAATGACGCTCTCTAAGTGGTTCATCCGGCAAATGCCGATAGAATTAATGGCACCCGAATGCGAGATGCCGTATGCGAGCGCGACTGCCAGTGCGCGACATGACGACCGAAGAACAAGAAGCGATTGAGCAACTGGCTCGATCTCGAACGGGAGCGGCGCGGCTGGTCGAGCGAGCGCGGATCATCTGGCAAGCGCGCCGGGGACGCGCCGTGGCTGAGATTGCGGAGCGATTGAAAATCAGCCAGATTACAGTCGGGCGCTGGCTGAAGCGGTTCAATACCTTTGGCGTGGTCGGGTTGTCCGACCGACCCCGCTCTGGACGTTCGAGGACATACACGGCGGAACAGCGGGCCGAGGGGGTGGCCACGGCGTTGACCAAGCCGCAGACGTTGAAGTTGCCGTTCGCGTCGTGGACACTCGATCGGTTGGAAATGTATCCAAACGAGCAACGTCGCATCGCGATTAAACGCAGTCGGATTGACGAAATCCTGCTGGCCGAAGGCTTGCGTTGGCGTAGCCAAGAGACGTGGTTCAGCGAACGGGTCGACCCGGAGTTCGCCGAAAAAAGGGGGCGATTGAAAGCTCTACGGCACGCCGCCGGATGATCGCCTGGTGATCTGCCTGGATCAGATGGGTCCTGAATCGGCCAAGAGTTTCCCCGGCCAGCACGTCGTGCGGGCGCGACCCGAGGCGTGGCCGACCGAACCCACGCCGCCCGCAGAATGGGCCGTGCAAGAAGCCGACTATGGACGGCGGGGCACGGGCTACGTCTTTGGCGCCTTTCAGCCGGCCAACGGCGAAGCGTTCACGGGACCCTATGCCCGTCGGACGACCAGCAACGGGGTCAACTTTCTGGAGCAGGTCGAGGCTTGGTTGCCGACCGAGGTTCAGCAGGTGTTCGCCATCGTGGATAACTTGAAGGTGCATCGCGCGACCGACGTTATGTTGTTCTCGCTCGCCCACCCACGCTGGGCCTTTGTCTTCCAGCCGAAGTACGCCGCGTCCTTGAACCTGATTGAGCCTTGGTGGAAAATCCTGCGCGCGCTGGCGCTCAAAGGGCAACGCTTCGAAACTTGGGAAGCGATCTGCTAAGCCGTGGAAACGGCTACGACTTATTGGAACCAACATCGTCATCCATTCATCTGGGGCCGGCGACGACGCCATCAACCGCGTCGCCCACCGGGCATCGCCTTGGTGCCCACCATGACCCTCGGACTTGCCGGATGAACCACTTAGCGATGATCCGGCAGCCCGGGAGCCTGGGTGGGTGTTCGCGGGTGGAAACGTTCGGGGAATTGATGGGTTGGGTTATCTGTCAGCGGCTGTCGCATGCCGACTGGTGGTCAAGCGTGGCGTTTCACGCGTGCCATCACGCTTCGAATTGCAAGGCAAGTTCGCTCAGCGAGTAGACAACGAGCAGGACGAGGAGGAGGGCGAGATGATCAATCTGAACGAAGTGGGCGCGGCGCCGCAGAAGGACGCGGCGGGTAATTGGCAGATAAAAATCGGGATCTATCTGCCCGGTATCACCTTCAACAAAGGCTATTCGGTGAAAGTGCGGATCATTCACGAGGCGGATCAATTCGTCCGCGGCATTGAGCCGAAGGATATCTTTCTCAATTGGGTGAACGGCTCCGCGCACGACTTGTGGGAGATCACCGTGCCGCTCACGCCCGATCCGGCCAGCCATTTCGGCCGGCTAGGAACCTACCTCTATCGCTTCCAGCTTCTGCGCGGGAATCACGACGTGACGTTTTGGTTTTCCGATCCGTTCGGCCGCGCCGCGGGCCTTGGCACGCTCTCGGCCTTCGTGATAGAAAACAACCCGCAGCTTTTTGTCTGGAATGACGCGGGTTTCACCGTGCCCGAGGTGGATGAGTTGGTCATCTATGAGCTAAACGTACGTGAGTTCAACCGGGATTTCCAAGGCGTGATAGACCAACTCGATTATCTGAACGGACTGGGCGTGAACGTGTTGGAACTGATGCCGATCACCAACGTGAAGGAAGATGTCGAGTGGGGATACACGCCGCTCGGATACTTTGCGCCGGATGATCGCCTTGGCGGCTCGACGGGAATGAAGCGCCTCGTGGACGCCTGCCATCAACGTGGCATCGCTATCATACTCGACGCGGTCTATGCCCATGCGCATCCTGAATTCGCCTACAGCTTGGTCTATGACACTTCCGAGGAACCCAATCCGATGTTGGGTATTTTCTCCGGCGAGTTTTTCGCGGGCCGGCTTGGCACGGATTATACGAAAGAGTTCACGCGCGACTATTTTTTCCAACTTAACCAATACTGGTTGCGCGAGTATCACGTGGACGGCTTCCGCTACGATTACGTGCCCGGCATATACGACGGGCCGGTCGGCCAGGGCTACGCCAATCTCGTCTTTCGCACCTACCAGGCTTCCAAGGCGCTGCCGCGATTCGATGGCGGGAATGGCCGCAGCAAAATCATCCAGTGCGCCGAGCATCTTCCCGATCCCACGGGGATCATGGCGCAGACCTATTCAAACTGCGCGTGGCAAAATGGCCTGCTCGACCGTGCGCGCGACATGGCCCACTGGAATTACGTGAGCGAGCACTTCGCCCACCGGCTCGATCCGGAGCTCCTCGGCTTCCCGAATGAATTCCGCAACCTCGCCACGGGCGAATCGTTCCCGGTCGCGCCGTTTCAATACTTCGAGTCGCACGATCATCCACGCTTCATCAACCAGTTCGGGCAGCTCCAACTCCGCGACTTGCTCGGCGAGTTCTACGGCGATCGTGCACGCTTCTACAAGATGCAGCCCTACATCATCGCGCTCTACACGGCGAAGGGCATCCCCATGCTGTGGAACGGGCAGGAGTTCGGCGAGAATTGGGGCATCCCGAACCGGGGCATTGGCCGCAATCTTTTCGAGCGCCCGCTCCACTGGGAATACTTTTACGACGCGTCTGGCAAGGCGCTTGTGCGGCTCCACCGCATCATGGGCACGCTGCGCCGCAACCATCGCGCCTTGCGCAGCCGCGGCTATTTCTTCTACTACTTCGATCAAGCGCACCTACAGAAAGGCGTCATAGCCTTCCGCCGCGAAGCGACGGCATCAGGGTCACAACCCGCCGAGAGTTTAATCGTCTTACTGAACTTTTCTGACAGCGACGCCGAGATCTGGCTGCCATTTCCAACGCCGGGGGCGTGGATCGAACAGATAGACGGCACCCGCCCGCTAGTGCAGATCGCGCAGACTGATCAGTGGGCGCCGGTCATCGTGCCATCCAATTATGGCGGCGTTTACAAACACGCCTGAGGCACCGCTGAAATAGATTGCCCGTGAATATGGTCAGACCAACTGAGACAGGGATAGGGATTTGCAGGGGTCTTCTGCACATTTCGTGCTCAGATAGGGTGCAGCATGCGAGCACGGAGCAAATCAAGTTTGGCTCTTCCATACATTTGTCGTTTGAGTAGCTTGAGTTTGTTGACCTGACCCTCCGTTTGGCCATTGCTCCAGGACGACTCCAGGGTTGCCCGCACGGCCGCGAGATCCTTGTCGAGACCATTAGCAAATTTCCTGAACTCTCGAACACCACTTCCCATCGCCTCCGCTAGCCAGAGATCAAGCTGATCCGTGCGATGGGTTGTGGTGGCTGTGGAGCGGGAGCAGTGGACGAGGTCTGCGTGTACAGCGCGGGCAAGCGTTGCTGGCGTTGCGTGCGACGGGTGTGTTGGCGGGCGAGGGCGTGTTGGCGACGGCGTCTGGCGATGGACGGCCAAGCTTCTGGCCAGCGATCGTTGCAGACGAGATTGCGCAGGGCCAGCATCGGGTTGACGGACGCGCGCTGCCAGTGCATGCCACTGCC
>JBQTJD010000758.1:0-2360 GCA_052387475.1 Anaerolineales bacterium
GTCTGAACAACCGAAATCGCCGAGTTCAATTTAGAAACAGCCCCAAAGGAGCAACGATTATGCCTAGACCTGTTACCCTCTTCACCGGCCAATGGGCCGACCTGCCGTTGGAAACGCTCGCCCAAAAAGTCAGCGCTTGGGACTATGACGGCCTCGAGCTAGCTTGCTGGGGCGATCACTTCGACGTGGATAAAGCCCTCAGCGACGACGGATATGTGAAAACGCGCTGGGACATCCTCAACAAGCACAACCTCAAGTGTTACGCCATCAGCACGCACCTGGTCGGGCAAGCCGTCTGCGACCCGATTGATGCGCGGCACAAAGGCGTCCTGCCGCCCGATGTGTGGGGTGACGGCGACCCGGAAGGCGTCCGCCAGCGCGCAGCGAAAAAGGTGATGGACACCGCCCGCGCCGCCGCCAAGTTCGGCGTCACGCAGGTCAACGGCTTCACCGGCTCGAGCGTCTGGCACATGCTGTATTCGTTCCCGCCCAATGACTGGAAAGCCATCGAGGCCGGTTACGAAGATTTCGCCAAACGCTGGAATCCGATCATGGATGTGTTCGATAAAGAAGGCGTGAAGTGGGGGCTGGAGGTGCACCCCACCGAGATCGCCTACGACTTTGTGAGCACCGAAAAAGCGCTGGACGCGATTGGCCGCCGCCCGGCTTTCGGCATCAACTTCGATCCATCGCATTTCGCGCATCAATCGCTCGACTCGGCCGCCTTTGTCGAGCAGTTTGCCGACCGCATCTATCACGTCCACGTCAAGGACAGCCGGAAGTTTCTCGATGGCCGGCGCAGCATCCTCGGCTCGCACCTCAACTTCGGTGACCGGCGGCGCGGCTGGGATTTCGTCTCGCCCGGCCACGGCGACGTGGACTTTGAAGCCCTGTTCCGCTCGCTCAATCGCATCGGCTATCAAGGCCCGCTCTCGGTGGAGTGGGAGGACAGCGGCATGGATCGCGAATGGGGCGCGCAGGATGCGCTGAAGATGGTGCGCGCCAAAGACTTTTCCCCATCCGCCGTGGCGTTTGATGCGGCGTTTGAACGAAAGTAAACAGTGAACGGCACTCACTGATCACTGTTCACTCTCCACGGTTCACTGATAACTGGAGGACTCTATGGCTGAAACTGGCTTCACCACGATGGCCGCCGCCAAAGCGGAAGGACAAGCCCCGGAGGTCGGCGTTGGGATGTTGGGCTACGCCTTTATGGGCAAAGCCCACTCGAACGCCTTCAAGAAGCTGCCGTACATGATGTACCCGCCCGTCGCTATCCCAAAACTCATCGCCATTGCCGGGCGCAATGAAGCCGCGGTGAAGGAAGCGGCGCTGCGTTACGGCTACGAGGGTTACTACACCGATTGGCGGCAGATGCTCAAGGATGACCGCATCCAATTGTTCGACAACGGCGGGCCCAACGATGCGCATGCCGAGCCGTGTATCGCCGCGGCGCAAGCGGGCAAACACATCCTGTGTGAAAAGCCGCTGGCGCGTACGGCGCAGGAAGCGGCGACCATGCTGGAAGCGGTCACCAAAGCGGGCGTCAAGCATGCGGTTGCCTTCAACTACCGCTTCGTCCCCGCCATCCGTCAGATCAAGGAACTGATCGACTCCGGCGCGTTGGGGCAGATCTACCACTTTCGCGCGGTGTATCTTCAAGAGTGGATCATGCCTCACTACAACACGCCACACATCTGGCGGCTGGATAAGAAGTTGGCCGGCAGCGGCGCGCTGGGCGACCTCGGCGCGCACATCATCGACCTCGGGCGCTTCCTGGCGGGCGAGTTTCGCAGTGTGAGCGCGCTCACCCGCACCTTCATCCCGGAGCGTCCCGGTGAGGGTGGCCAGATGAAAACGGTGGATGTGGACGACGCCTTTGTGGCGGCGGTGGAATTTGAGAACGGCGCCATCGGTACGTTCGAGGCGACGCGTTATGCGGCGGGCCGCAAGAATTACAATTGCATTGAAATCAACGCCGAGAAGGGCAGCGTCCGTTTCAACCTCGAGCGCATGAACGAGCTGGAAGTGTTCTGGGTAGGGGAGCAGCCCAATACCACGCAGGGGTTTCACAACGTGCTGGTGAGCGAGGGCTATCACCCGTTCTGGTCGAACTGGTGGCCGCACGGTCACATCATCGGTTGGGAGCACACCTTCGTCCACGAGATTCATCATCTGCTGGAGGCCATCGTGCACAATACCGACGTGGCCCCCTACGGCGCAAATATCGAGGACGGTTACAAGAATGCCGTCATCTGCGACGCCATCCTTGAATCAGCGGGATCTGGCCGGCGCGTCGCGGTCAAATATTGAAAATGGAGAGAGTTATGCCCGATTACGAACCGAAGGCGGAGCACAAA
>JBQTJD010000759.1:0-3499 GCA_052387475.1 Anaerolineales bacterium
TTGTATCCCATCAACAAACAACGCCATGCGGAGATTATGGCGCAATTGGCGGCTCGAAAACTCAAGTGACGGGTGTGAAAACCTTGTCACTCGTCACCCGCCACTCAATGCACTTCATCGTTGACGCTCACCAGGACCTGGCCTACAACGCGCTGACGTTTGATCGCGATTACTCACGACCCGCGTTGGCGACGCGCGAACGGGAAAGCGGCACGGAGACGATTGCCCGCAATGGCAACACGTTGCTTGGCCTCGCAGACTTTTTGCTCGGCCACGTCGGCGTAATCTTTAGCACGCTATTCGCTGCCCCGCAGCCGCGCACGCTACACGAGTGGGATACGCAGGTGTACGCCGACGCCGCGCAGGCGCATCGCGTGTACGCGCGGCAACTCGATTACTATCGCCAGTTGGTGGATGAGCATGAAGTCTTTCGTCTCATCGGTGCGCGGAGTGATCTTGAGTCTGTGTTGGCGACGTGGCAAGGCGACCAACTGACCGAGCAGCGTGAAGCGCCGATGGAGAAGCGCTTTCGCGCTTCTCCCACGCCAACTTTGTTGGCGCAGCGTCGAATTGGGCTTGTGCCGTTGATGGAGGGCGCTGACGGCATCCGCGACCCGAAGGAGGCCGAGTGGTGGATGGAGCGCGGCGTGCGCATCATCGGCCTGGCGTGGTCAGGCACACGCTACGCGGGTGGCACCGGCGCACCCGGCCCGCTGACGCCCAATGGCCGGCAACTCCTCAACGTCATGGCCGACCTCGGCCTGATGCTTGACCTGTCGCACGCCTCCGACGAGTCGTATCTCGAAGCCCTCGACCGCTTCCCCGGCGTCGCCCTGGCCTCGCACGCCAATCCGCGCGCCCGCGTGAAAGATCCCGCCCGCCCCGAACGCTTCCTCTCGGATGAGATGATCCGCCGGCTGGCCGAGCGTGGCGGCGTCATCGGCGTGGTGCCGTACAATCGTTTTCTCAAAGCGGATTGGAAGACCGGTGATCCGAAGGACGCGGTGACCCTGAACGATGTCGCCTCCGCCATTGACCACATTTGTCAGGTCACCGGCAGCGCCGCGCATGTCGGCCTCGGCTCCGATTTCGACGGCGGCTTCGGCGTGGAGGCCACCCCGGCAGAGATTGATACCATCGCCGATTTGCAGAAGTTGGGCCCGGTGCTGGCCGAACACGGCTACGGAGAGAAAGACATCTCCGGCATCATGGGCGGCAATTGGATTAAATTGCTACGGCGCGGGCTGCCGGGGTAAGACGACCCATCGGGTCGTCTCCGGCAACTCTATTGACGATGACGAACGGCAACGGTTTCACCAAAAGTTGGCTGGCGCGTTTTGGGGCAGTGCTCGTCGGGCTGGGCTTTGTCATCTTCCTCGTCGGCATCTTCCCCGAATACTTCAGCCTCGATCTGACGCCGGGCTTTGGCCTGGTGCAAATTGCGACCTTCCTCACCGGGCTGACGTTCATGACCGGCGGTGCATATGTGTACATGTACGCCACGCGCCACCGGGCCATGCCGCCTCGCTTGCGCGAGGATATCGGTGTGCGGCTGATCGCGACCGGCCTCGTCATTGCCTGGGCCACCGGCCTTGCGGATGTGATCGGCATCGGCACGCACTTCGGGCAGCAGCGCCCATTCTTCGGGCCGGTGCAGGCGTGGGGCGTTTCGCTCGGCCTGATGCTCATCATCGCCGGCATTGGCCTGTACTCGCAGCGGCAGATCGAATAACTCACTTGACGCAACTTGGGCGAATTCAGGTGACTGTCACTGGGCAGCCTGCACTCGGAAGTTCCAATCGCTCTATTACCCAGTGACAGTCACCTTTGCGTAAGGTGAGTGAATAATCCTGCGCACGCCCCTGTCTCTACAAATACCTCTTCGTCCTCTATAATCCTGCCATCGGCGTCACGTTCACACGGAGGCGGGCATGGCAGAATTCGATTACGATCTGTTGGTCATCGGCTCCGGCCCGGCGGGGCAGCGCGCGGCAATTCAGGCCGCCAAGCTGCACAAGCGCGTTGGCATCGTGGAACGCAAGGCGGTGGTGGGCGGGGTGTGCATCAACACCGGCACCATCCCCAGCAAAACGTTGCGCGAGGCCGTGATGCACCTCTCCGGCTATCGTGAGCGTGGCGTATACGGCGCGGCCTACGCGGTCAAGCAGCACATCACGATGGATGATCTGCTCTTCCGCGCCGACCACGTGATGCGGCATGAGATTGATGTGACGCGTCACCAATTGATGCGCAACCATGTCGAGGTGCTGGCGGCCGACGCCTCGTTCGTGGACGCGCACAACGTCCGCCTGCATTACGTGGATGGGCGCGGCCAGCGCGATGTGAGCGCGGCGTTCATCGTCATCGCCACCGGCACCTACCCCACGCGTGATGCCCGCATCCCCCTCGACGGGCAGCACATCTTCCTCAGCGACGACATCCTGCACCTCGCACAACTACCGCGCACGCTGGCTGTGATAGGCGCGGGCGTTATCGGCATTGAGTACGCCAGCATGTTCGCTGCGCTCGGCGTGCGCGTGACGTTGATCGACAAGCGCAACCGGCTGCTGCCATTTGTGGATGCGGAGATCACGGACGCGCTGGCCCACCATCTGCGCCAGAACCGCGTCACACTGCGGCTCAACGAGGAAGTCAGCGGCATCGAGCCGTTCCGCGACGAGAAAGGTGAGCGCGTGCGCATCTGCCTGGCCAGCGGCAAACAAATCGTCACCGAGAAGGCGCTATACAGTATCGGCCGCACCGGCGCCACCGACCGGCTCAACCTCGCCGCTGCCGGGCTGGCCGCCGACGCGCGCGGCTACTTCCAAGTCAACGAACACTATCAAACCGAAGCGCCGCACATCTACGCAGTGGGGGATGTCATCGGCTTCCCGAGTTTGGCCTCGATCTCGATGGAGCAGGGGCGGCTAGCCGCCTGCCACGCCTTTGGCCTCGACACCAAAAGCGTACCGGCGCTTTTCCCCTACGGCATTTATGCGATTCCCGAAATGTCGATGGTGGGCCGCACCGAGGACGAGCTGACGGCCAAGAACGTGCCGTACGAAGTCGGCAAGGCCAACTATCGCGAGATCGCTCGCGGGCAGATCATCGGCGATAGCACCGGGCTGCTTAAGTTGATCTTTCACCTAGAGACGCGCGAGTTGCTCGGCGTGCACATCCTCGGCGAGGGCGCGAGCGAACTCATCCACATCGGGCAGGCGGTGCTGGCCTTCGGCGGCACGGTCGATTACTTCATCAACACCGTCTTCAATTACCCAACACTGGCGGAGTGTTACAAGACTGCCGCGTTCGATGGCGTCAACCGGCTGGCTTGATCGGCAGGGGCGCAGGGGAGAATTTCCCCTATACCCCCGCTCCCTTGCACCCCATCTTTACGAAGTCCCTCACGTTATAATCGCCTTGCACGCTGGAGATTGCCATGAAGATCAGCACTATCCTCGCCACCAAAGGCCAAAGTGTCATCACCATCAGCCCAAAG
>JBQTJD010000760.1:0-4509 GCA_052387475.1 Anaerolineales bacterium
TATTGCTGGTGAGCTTCGTATTTTTCTTTGGGGCGCTCAATTAGGCTTTGCCAACTCTTTGGACTGTCCGATCTTCCCCGGTGATAGGACTGTTTCCACAAACAAGCAGAACGGCCAGGTTTCGGCACTGCTAGAACGAGAAATTACAAATCTAATGGCGTTAGACATCAATAGTGATCAGACCTTCTCATATGGATTCAGCTATGTGAGTTCCAACCATGTATGCGTTGAGGTTCAAATCGCATACGCAACCGGTGGTGGAATTGGTGAAACCTGGCAGATTATCAGAAAGTTCGGTTTCGGAAACTGGACGGTAGTTCGTAGGACAGTTTATTACGTGTCCGATCCTTTCAGAAGCAAGTAACATTCCATTTGTCGCGAAGGACGTGTGTCGGCAGACCCGAAGCGCATATAGTAGTCCTTCGCGCTCTTCGCGTCTTAGCGGTTCATTTCTCATGCCACGTCAAACCGTGACCGCGATGCCCGTCATTGACGCCGACCTGCACTGCCCCGACCCCACGGTGGCGGAGCTTCGCCCGTACCTGCCCGCGTATTGGTGCGAGTACATGGCGCAATCGGGGTTCAGCGGACCGGCGCACACCCCCTACCCACCGGGCGCGCCAACTTCAACACGCGCCGATTGGCGCAACGGGAATGGCTCACCGTTGCAGAACCTCCGCATGTACGCGCTTGAGGCGACGGGGGCCGCCGTTGGAATTCTCAATTGCAGCTACGCCGTGGAAAGCGTCCACAATCCTGATGCAGCCGCCGCGCTTTCGACTGCAACAAATGAATGGTTGAGCGAACATTGGCTCGCCGCCGAGCCACGACTGCGCGCCTCGCTCGTCGTGTCCGCGCACTATCCGGAACTGGCGGCGAAGGAGGTTGACCGGCTGGGCGAGCGGGGCGGTTTCGTGCAGGTTTATCTGCCGGTGCATTCGGCTGTGCCCTACGGCAACCGCCGCTACTTCCCGCTTTATGAAGCCGCCGCACGGCACGACCTCGTCCTCGGCCTGCACTTCGGCGGTGCGCCTGGAACCGCGCCCACACCCAGCGGCTGGCCGTCCACCTACATCGAAGAGGTGGCGGTGATGGCGGCACTGTGTCAATCGCAAGTGATGAGCCTGATCGCGGGCGGCGTCTTTGATCAGTTCCCGACGCTGCGCGTGGCATTGATCGAGTGCGGCTGGGCGTGGCTGCCCGCGTTGATGTGGCGGCTCGATAAAGAATGGAAGGGCATCCGCCGCGAAGTGCCGTGGGTGAAGCGGCTGCCCTCGGAGTACATCCACGAGCACATCCGCCTGACCACACAGCCAATGGACGCGCCGCCCAATCCCAAGCACTTGCAGCAACTCATCGCGCAACTCGGCTCCGATGACCTGCTGATGTTCGCCAGCGATTACCCGCACTGGCACGCCGATCCCGGCGAACCGCCGTTCCCGATTGAATTGCCCGAACCGCTCCAATCGAAAGTGATGGGCGAGAATGCGCGGGCGTGGTATCGGCTGGCTCTGTAATGACGGAGGCCCTATGACGTTGACGCATACTGTTTCATCGGCGGCTTCGGCCTCACGCCCTCAGAGCGACGCCATCATTGATTGCGACATCCACAATTACGTCGCGACCAAAGCGCAACTGGCACCGTATCTCTCCAAGCGATGGAGGCAACATCACGAGCGTTACGGTTTTGATCTGTACTATCCCGGCGGATACTATCCTCGCGTCAGCCCGGCGGCCTCGCGCGCCGATGCCTGGCCGCCCAGCGGCCACCGCCCCGGGTCCGACCTCGACTTTATGCGCTTGCAGTTGCTCGACGAGTGGAACGTCGCCTATGGCATCCTCAACCCGTTGCACTTCCCCGGCGACCAGCCCAACCTCGAATACGGTCAGGCCCTCGCCACCGCCCTCAACAATTGGCAGATCGTAGACTGGCTCGACCCCGAGCCACGCCTGCGCGCGGCAATGGTGGTGCAGTATGAGGACGGTGAGATGGCGGCGGCTGAGATCGAGCATCGCGTCAGCGAGCGCCGCTTCGTGCATGTGTTGCTGCCGGTGCGCACCAGCGAACCCCTGGGTCGGCGCAAATATTGGAAATTGTATGCAGCCGCTGAGCAGTGCGGTTTCCCCATCGGCATTCACTTTGGCGGGGCGGGCGGTTGGCCGATCACCGGCGCGGGTCAGGCCTCGTATTACCTCGAAGATCACGGCGGCATGTCGCAATCGTTTCAGGCGCAGGTCATCAGCCTGGTGTTGGAGGGCGTGTTCGAGCGTTTTCCGAAACTGAAAGTGGTGCTGATCGAGGGCGGCTTCGCCTGGCTGCCGCCGCTGATGTGGCGGTTGGATTCCGCGTGGAAGCGTCTGCGCGAGGAAGTACCGCACCTCACGCGCCTGCCGTCCGACGTCGTCCGCGAGCATTTCTATTTCACCACCCAGCCCATCGAGGAGCCACATCGGCCCGAACACTTCGGGCAATTGCTCGACATGCTGGCGATGGACGATCACATCCTATTTGCCAGCGATTACCCGCACTGGGATTTCGATTCGCCCGAGCACGCGCTGCCCAACTCAGTCAGCCGCGCCTTACGCGGCAAGATCATGTCCAGCAACGCGCAAGCGCTTTATCACTTTGTCTGAAGGAGACGCGCGTTGCGGCGCGAAACAAAACTTATGCTACGTCAAACCGTCAGCAGTGGAACACATTGGGAAGCTCTCGCCGGGTATGCGCGCGCCGTGCGTGTCGGCGATCAGATTTGGGTGTCGGGAACCACGGCTACCGGGCCGGACGGGTTGGTGGGCCCGGGTGACCCGGCGGCGCAGGCGCGCTACGCGCTCGATAAGATCGAAGCCGCCATCGTGAAGTTGGGCGGCTCGATACGCGACGTGGTGCGCACGCGCATCTTCGTCAGCGACATACGCCATTGGGAGGCGGTGGCGCGCGTGCACGGCGAACGCTTTGGCGATATCCGCCCGGCGAACTCACTAGTGGAAGCGCGGCTGGTCGGCCCGGAATATTTAGTGGAGATCGAAGCCGACGCCATCGTTGGCGCGAGCGGTGAGTGACGGTCAATGTCCAAGCACATCGTCGCGACTGTGAGTGAAATCCCATCGGGCGGTCGCAAGCTGGTCGAGATTGAGGGCCGATTCATCGGCGTGTTCAACGTCAATGGAGAATTCTTCGCGTTGAAGAACCGTTGCCCGCATCAGGGCGGGCCTTTGTGCGAAGGCCCGCTCGGCTCGTTGATCGCCTCCACCGCGCCCGGCGACTATAGGCTGACCCGCGCCGGTGAGATGTTGCGTTGCCCGTGGCATGGCTGGGAGTTCGATCTGCGCACCGGCCAGTCGTGGTGGAACCCGCAGCGCATGCGCGTCAAACCGTATTCGGTCACTGTGGAGGCCGGCGCGACGCTCGAAGCTGCCGGTTGGCAAATCGGGCCGTATGTCGCCGAGCGGTATCCGGTCGAAATCGATCAGCAGTACGTCATCGTCGAACTATGAAAATCACTTCCCTCACCGCCGAGAGCTATCGCTTCCTACAGCAGCGCCCCATCCGCACTGGCGACGGCACCTTCGGCGTCACCCGGATGAGTCTGATCCGCGTCGCCACCGACGCCGGCCTGACCGGCATCAGCTGGTTGTACGCCTCGCGCCTGGCTGCGCACGAAAAAATCATCCCGCAACTGGTGGAAAGTTTTCAACCCATGCTTCAAGGCCGCGACCCGTGTGACACCGAAGCCATCTGGGCGGCGTTGCACGGGGCGACTGCCGCTGGCGAGCACGGCCTCATCGCCAGCATCATCGGCGCGATTGACATTGCGCTATGGGATGTCAAAGGTCAGGCAGCGAACCTGCCGCTCTACAAATTATTGGGCGGCTATGCTGGCCGCATTCCGGCGTACGTCGCGGGCGGCTATTACGAGGTGGGCAAAGACTTGAGGGAATTGGCGCAGGAGATGGAAAGTTACGTCGCCCTCGGCGCGCGGGCGGTGAAGATGAAGATCGGCGGCGCGCCGGTGAAGGAGGATGTGGAACGCGTGCGCGCCGTGCGCAACGCGGTCGGGCCCGACGTCAAGGTGATGGTAGACTCAAACCTCGCGCACCAGACCTACGAGGCCATTCAGTTCGCCCGGCAAATTGAGCCATTGGACATCTTCTGGTACGAGGAGCCGGTCGCTGGCGATGACCTGCGCGGGCTGGCGGCTGTTGCCGCCACGACCACCATCCCCATTGCCAGCGGCGAGAACGAATACACACCGGCCGGCTTCCGCGCGTTGATGGAGGCCAACGCGGTGCGGATCATCACTCCTGACGCGCAACACACCGGCGTCACCGGTTTTCTGAAAGCGGCCGCGCTGGCACAGGCCCACAACCTCCCCATTGCCACACATGGCAGTCAGGACATTCACGTTCATCTGGCCTGCGCCGTCCCTAACTGCCTCACCGTCGAATACTATCGCGACAACTCCGATCCGATGTGGGGTCACTTCTTGAAAGAGCACGTGCAGATCGAAG
>JBQTJD010000761.1:0-6155 GCA_052387475.1 Anaerolineales bacterium
GCGACGAAGAACGTCGTCGGTGCGAGCAACGGCAGTGTGATGCTGAAGAATTTCGAGAACGTGCCCGCGCCATCCACTGTGGCGGCTTCATACAGTTCGCCGGGTACGTTTTGCAGGCTGGCCAGAAAGAGCACGCTGTTGAAGCCTGTGGTCTGCCATACCGACATCAGTACCACCGCGAGCAAGGCGGTATTTGGTTCGTTGAGCCACTGGATGTGCGGATCGTTCATCGGGAAGCCCAGCGCGGTGCGCGCCTGCGTCGCCATTGTGATGAAGTAGTTGATCCACCCGGTCGTGCTGTCGTACATCCAGCGCCACACCAGCGCGATGCCGACCACGGCGGCGATGCTGGGGATAAAGTAGATGGCGCGGTAGAAAGCCATGCCGGGCAATTTGCTATTGAGGATCGTCGCCAAAATGAGGGCCGGGATAACGCTGAGCGGCACGGCCAGCAACACAAACGTGAGCGTGTTGCGCAACGCAATCCAGAAGCGCGGGGCCTGCGCGGCCACCAGCCAGTTCTGCGATCCCAACTGAATGCGGAACGATTCAGTATAGCGCGAGACATCCACCACCTCGCGCGCCGGTTGATCGGGACCGGTCAGCGGTTGCACCGTGACGTTGAAGACGCGAGCGTAATTGTCGAGGCCGATGAAGATATCGCGCTCCGCGCCGCGCGTGGTGGTCGTGCTGATGTACAACGACAGCAGCAGCGGCCCGGCGAAGAAAATCAGAAAGCCCAATAAATTGGGGGAGAGGAACACATAGCCGTTGAGCAATTCTTCTTGCATATGGCTGGCGTTGAGTTCGTCGGCAGTGGCGCGACTCCAGGCCAGACCCAGGACAATGAGGCTCGTGGCCGCTGCCCCCAACAAGCTGAGCGCGAGAGGTTCCGCGACGAGTTGCCCGGCGAGCCAGACGAGGCCGGCAATTGCGTCAATGAAATACAAAAATATCAGCAGGCCAGCCAGCATCACCCAGCGGCCGATTTCACGCGGGGCGCGCTCACGCGCAGTGCCTTCAAAGCGGTCGGCGGAGGCGCTGATGAGATACCCGAGAAAAACAATCCCCAAACCCGGAAGCCCGCGACCAAAGGTGTTGGCCAGTGCGTCAATGCCAAGGAAGACGCCCAGCCGGTGCAGGGCGACCAGCACCAATAGCACGGCAAGCAGATAGTTGACAAGCACGGCAGCGATGCGGCCGGTCGCGCGCCGGCGCATCAACTGCCACACGGCGTAGAAGCTCGCCAGCGCGCCGATCCCCAACAGCGCCGCCGCGCCGTAGCGCATCACGGCCGGTTGCTCGACTAACGAGGCGAGCACTGCCACTACGGCCAGTGCTATCCCCAAAAAGACATGCCAGGCCATGATCAGCCCCAGCCAACTTCGGCCAGGTGAGGCGAGTGGTGAGGCCTGAGTCAGCGGGAGTCGCGGAGTGGTCATAGACGTTTCTCCCATAACCGCGGGGCGGGCAGGCTGTGCCAACGCCCGCCCCGCTCTACACAGCCACACTTACTTCGTGAACGCCGGTGCGGCCTCGTCGCAGATCTTCGCAACGAAGTCAGCCACCGTGCGTTGGCCGGTGACCACCGCGGTCACGCCAGCGCCGTATACCTGATCCACCTTCGGCCAATCGCCGGCCCACAGCGGGCCTTCAGCCGTCGGCTTGGCGGCATCGGCAATGCCATCGAGGAACGCTTGCGCGTTGTCGGGCGGCGTGAAGGTCAGGAAGGCATCGAGCGCTTCCTCGCTCACACGGCTGGGGATGTTGGCGCCACCCGCGGAGACCTTGGCCTGAACATCGGCCGCCGTCAACGCCTGCGCCAGCGCCCACGCCTCTTCCGGATGGGCGGTGTTCTTGTTGACGACATACGCGCCCCAGAACAGCCAGTTGCCGGGCGTGCCCGCCGGGCCATTCGGGAGTTGGACGGCATCGTAATTGAACGTCACCGTGCGCACGCCGGGGGTCGCCCAGCGGCCGTTCTGGAACATCGCGACGTTGCCGGCGCGGAAGGCAGCCTCGGCGTCATCGCCGTAAGGCACTGCCCAACCTTCGTTGGAGTACAGCGTTTGCATGAACTCCAGGCCGGCCTGCGCCTGGGGCGTGTTCATCGCACAGCCGGAGCGATCCGCGTTGAAGAAGGCACCACCGGCGGCGTTTACCCACACGCCGTAGGGGCCCCACCAGTTGGAAGCGCCATAGCCAAACTTGCCACCGCCGAGTTGCGCCACCTTCGCGCTCGCATCGGCAAAGGCGTCCCACGTCCATTTGCCTTCTTTGGCCAACTCGCGCGGGTCGTCTACACCGGCCTCATTGAGCAGGTCAAGGTTGAGGTACAGCGCGAACGTCGAGACGTCGCGTGGCAAACCCCACACCGCGCCACTGCCCGCACCCGATTTGCCGTTCTCGGGATTGTAGGTCAGGTGGAACATCGGGCCGGGGTAGTAAGCGGAGGGATCAAAGCCCTCGGCCACATCGGCCAGGTTGAGGATGTACCCGCCGGAAGCGAAGCGCGCCACATCGGTGCCTGGGATCCAGAACACATCGGGCGCGGTACCGCCGGTGATTTCGGTGATGAGCTGATCCTGATAGCTCGCGCTCTCGGTGCCGCCCGGCTCGTAGGTCAGCGAGAGGCCGAGCTTGGCTGCGACTTCATCGCTGATGCCGGCATAAACGGCGGCTTCCTCTTTGTTGTCCGGGCGGGTTCGCCAGCGCAGTTCAACGGCGGCGGGCGCTTCCGTGGCGGCGGGGGCCTCAGTCGGGGCGACGGTGGGCGCGGGGGCCTGGGTGGCCGCCGGAGCTTGGGTCGCGGCGGGGGCCACCGTGGGGGCCGGGGTGGCCGCCGGGGCGCAGGCCGCCAGCACCAGGCTTGCGACTATCAGCACACTTAAGACTTTCCACAGTGCATTGCGTTTCATGAAGGGCTACTCCTTGTCGTAAACGTGAACGGTCGAAACAGTTGAGTGTGAAAAGTGATTGGTTGCGCGCGTGAGCGGCCTCACCTCCTTTGAAATTGACTCAAGCCAAACGACGGGTAGATTGCCGGACGATCAATTCGGCCGGCAGCGCAATATGCTCAGGTTGGGCGGCCTCGTCTTCGAGCGCCGCGATCAATTGCCGAACCGCCACCTCGCCAATCTCCCAGGTGTCCTGCCGCATCGTGGTCAGCGGCGGATCGAAATAGGAGGCGAGCGGGATATCGTCAAAGCCGATGACGGAAACATCGTCGGGCACACGCCGGCCAGCCTCGTGCAGCGCGCTGATGGCGCCGACGGCCATACGATCATTGTGAGCGAACAGCGCAGTGAAATCTTTGTCCGTGGCCAAAAGTTTCCGCATGGCAGCGTAGCCGGAGGACGCCGACCAATCCCCTTCGGCCACCCACGCCGAGTCGGCTTCCACGCCGGCGTCACGTAACGTAGCCCGACAGCCATCCCACCGCTCCTGCGCACTCTCCTCCGCCAGCGGGCCGTGGATCATGGCGATGTCTTGGTGGCCCAACTCCAACAGATGCTGGGTGGCGACGCGCGCCGCCCGCTGCTCATCGAGCGAAACGGAGCTGAAGCCGATATCCCGCGAACGCGCACCGATGAAGACGGCCGGTTCAGCCTCAGCTAAATGTTCAAAGCGCTGGTCGATGTAGGGGTTGATGACCATGACCGCATCCACACGGCGGTGCATCACGAGTTGCTCAATGAGCGCCGCAAACGCCTCGGCATCCGGCGCGGACGATGAGAGCAAAAAGTAACCGTGCTTCCGGGCTTCGGCCTCAGCGCCCTCGATGATGCGGGCAAAGGTGTAGTCGGAAAGATTCGGGGCCAGGCAAGCCAGCGTGTGCGCCCGCCCGCGCGACATGGAACGGGCGATGACGTTTGGGCGATAGCCCATCTCGGTGATGACACCCTCGACCTGTGTGCGTGTAGCCGGCGCCACCCGATTGTCGCCGTTGATGACCCGGGAAACGGTTTGTCGCGAGACACCAGCCTGTTTGGCGACATCACGAATAGTTGGATGAGAGCGTGTCTGTGTATTTGATGCGGAACGCATTTTGGGACTTTTGGGTGGTGTGACCGGTCATGTGACCGGTCACATATAACTCATAATAGGCCAGAACTGTATCACTTGTCAACAGGCAATTTCAAATTGTTTGGCTCGACCTCAAGGCCGGCTACACCATGAAATTTCGGGGCGGGTTTACCATTTGCAGAATTGGCCGGTCAAACTTGAACGGGGATAGGTCGTGTGTCGTGCGCCCATCCAGCGCCAGGTCGCTGAGGATTTTGCCAATGAGGGAGGAAAACTTGAAGTCATGCGCCGCCCCGATGGCGAAAAAAGCGTCGGGCTGGCTGGGGAGCGAATCAACAACGAAATCACGGTCGGGCGTGAGGGTGTAAAGACAAGTTTTGGAGTACAAAGCCGGGCCGTGGGCTTTCGGCAAATGCTTTTGGAAGAAGCCCGTCAGGCGTTCGGCGTTCGCGGCTTCCGGCTCGAAGGTGCGAGTCTTCGTCGTCACCTCACGCCCGCCCACATCCTGCGCCCCCTTCACCGCCATCTCGCCATACACCGGAAAGCCGTAGAAGCACGGCTCATCCATCCAGATCCAAATCGGGAAGCGCTCCGGCAGAAACTCGTCGAGGTGTGGAGTCTGAAAATACGTCAGTTGTTCTTGTGTGACCGTCAGTGGCAAATGGAGTCCGAAGTGCGCGAGCAGTTGATTGCTCCATGCGCCAGCCGTGACGATGAGTTTTTCGCAGCGGAACGTGTCGCCGCCAGCCACCACTTTGTATTCGTCGCCTGTAACCTGAATGGCGGTGATGGGCTTTTGATCCAGCAACGTGGCCCCCAGTTCCCTCGCCAGCCGGCGATGCGCGGCAGTGCCTTTGTTCGCGGGTGCAATGCCACTCTCCGCTTGATACAGCACTTGCACGTTATCGGGTAGCCGCCACTGCGGCCAGCGCCGCATCGTCTCTGTCGCATTGAGCAGTTCGAAAGGCACATCGGCTGCCGCCAGACTCCCAGTGTAGTCGGCCATCGGGATAACGCCGCCCACGGGAAATATATCCAGACCACCGGTTTTGAGAATCAGCTTCTCGTTCGAGTCAGCCTCAAGCGCCGCCCACGCCTCATACGCAGCCTTGGCCAGTTGCACGTAGCCCGGCGTGTGATACGACAAGCGGATGATGCGCGAGTGATCGTGCGAACCGCCTTTGTCATGCCCCAACTCGAACTGCTCCAGGCCCAGCACCTCAGACCCGGTACGACGCGAAAGCCAATACGCTGCTGCACTCCCCAGCCCACCCAAGCCCAATACAATGTATTTGTAGTCGCGTCGCATGCTGGCTCCTCTTGCGCGCGGGCAGTATAGGGGCAACAATGGCCGTGTCAAGCTATGCCTGTGGAGATCAACGTATGCCCCATTACGAAGTGCAAGTGCAACACAACGTTCGCCTGCGTATGCGCGATGGTGTCGAGTTGTCAGCAAACCTTTGGCTGCCGGTGCCGCGTAGCGGCGAGAGAGAGCGGAACAGTAGTTCCGACGCGTCGCGGTTCGGAACTGCCGTTCCGCTTTCTCAAGCGCAAGCTTCGCTTGCGCCGGTGTCGCGCGAACCTGGCGAGAAGTACCCGGTCATCCTCGAAATGATCCCATATCGTAAAGATGATTGGCGTTACGCCAGCGATATGGCCCGCATGACGTATTTCGCGCAGCGCGGCTTTGCGGGGTGCCGCCTCGATGTACGCGGCACGGGCAGCAGCGGCGGCCTGGCGCGCGATGAATACACATCTGAGGAGACCCAAGATGGGTACGAAGCAGTCGAATGGTTAGCATCGCAGACATGGTGCAACAGCAATGTGGGCATGTGGGGCATCAGCTACGGCGGCTTCACGGCCATTCAGGTCGCGGCGTTACAGCCACCGCACCTCAAGGCCATCATCCCCATGTACGCCACCGACGACCGCTACCTGTGCGACGTGCACTACTACGGTGGCTGTCTCACCATGAGCGACCTAGCGCAATATGCCGTGGGCATGGTGGCGATGAACGCACTGCCGCCCAAAGCCGAATACCTTACGGGCAACTTCGCAGCGGAGTGGAAGCGCCGGCTTGAACAAACGCCGCCGTGGCTGATCGAGTGGCTACGGCAACAGACGGATGG
>JBQTJD010000762.1:0-5176 GCA_052387475.1 Anaerolineales bacterium
CCCTACGAAAAGTTTCCACGCTTCCATGCCGTGGTGGCGGAAGACAGCGGGCAGGCCGTGCTGTCATCGCTCGAATCGCACATCCTGCCGCTTGTGCCGGGGCTGACCGACCGGCTTGCCGAAGGCATCCGAGTGCTGGATGCCGGTTGCGGCAGTGGCCGCGTCCTCAATCGGCTGGCCGAACTGTACCCGAACAGCCGGTTTACAGGGATGGATCTCTCGGCAGAGGCGATTGGAAATGCGCGCAGCCAGGCGGCGCAAAAGGGTCTGCGGAATACCGAGTTCATCGTTCGCGATCTGAGCGATTTCGACGAAACCGCTGAACCGGAGGCCTTTGATTTCATCACGACGTTCGACGCCATTCACGATCAGGGAAAACCGCTCAACGTGCTGAAAGGCATCCAGCGCGCCCTCAAGGCCGATGGGGTATACCTGATGCAGGACATCCGTGGATCGAGCCACGTTTACCATGACATTGGGCATCCGGTTGGCACGTTCCTGTACACTGCCTCGACCATGCACTGCATGACAGTGTCGCTGGCGCAGGGCGGCGAGGGGCTGGGCGCGATGTGGGGCGAGGAAAAGACGCGCGCGTACCTTCAGAAAGCCGGCTTCCGCTCCGTTGAAACGAATCAACTGGCTCACGACTTTTCGAACAACTGGTACGTAGTCAGGAAGTGACAGGCTGCTACTGTTGGAGGACTTATGAACACAACCCTCACCCCCGAAATGGAATCTCTCAAAACACGCTTGAAGGCCACATGGATGGCTGGAGACTACGGCGTATTCGCCAAGTACCTCGAACCGGGCGCGCTGGAGTTTTTGGTGCGGCTCAACCTCGCGCCGGGGACGCGGATGTTGGATGTGGGCTGCGGCGCAGGGCAGATCGCCATCCCCGCCGCGCGTGCCGGTGTGAACGTGACCGGCGTGGACATCGCCGCCAACCTGATGGAGCAGGCGCGGGCGCGCGCCGCCACCGAAGGGCTGACGGTTCGATTCGACGAGGGCGATGCCGAGATGCTGCCCTACGACGATGCCGCCTTTGATGTCGTCGTCAGCCTGATCGGCGCGATGTTCGCGCCCCGGCCCGAGCGCGTGGCCGCGGAACTGGTGCGCGTGTGCCAGCCCGGTGGCCGCATCGTCATGGCCAACTGGACGCCAACTGGCTTCATCGGGCAGATGTTCAAGGTGAACGGCAAGCACGTGCCGCCGCCAGCCCTCATGCCGTCGCCGGTGCTGTGGGGCGACGAGGCCACCGTGCGTGAGCGGTTCAATACCGCCGGTGGCATCGCCGAGCTGGCGCTGACGCGCCGCCACTATCCCCTCCAATATCCGTTCGGCGTGGCCGATGTGGTGGAATACTTCCGCACTTACTACGGCCCCACGCAGCGCGCCTTCGCTGCGCTGGAGGCCGAGGGCCAGGCCGCCCTGCGCCGAGACCTGGAGCAACTGTGGGCCGCGCACAACCGCGCCACCGCTGGCGCAACGCAGGTAGAATCCGAATACTTGGAAGTACAGGCGGTGCGCGCCTGATACTGGCGTACTCGTCATCTCATTTGTTCAGCACAGGAGGCCATCATGATCGTCGTAAGAGATGTCTTTCAGGCCAAGTACGGCAAGGGGGGCGAACTGGTCACCCTCTTCAAAGAAGCCCGGCAGGGTTGGCCCAGGGCGCGCGAGTATGCGCTTCGGATTTACACCGATGCCAGCGGGCCGTTCTTCACTATCGTCACCGAGACGGAGTTGCCCAGCCTGGCGGAATGGGAGAAGCGCGCGGCCGAAATCTTCGCTGACCCGGAGTTCAGCCAATGGTTTGGACGGATGGCAGAACTGGTCGAGTCGGGCCGGCGGGAATTCTGGAACCTTGAGTGAACGCAATACGGAACATGCAGTCGTACGTTTCCGTATTCCGTATTTCGTGAGGCGGAGCAACAACGGTGTGTAGGCTGTACATCGGTGCAGCGACGCCCATCTCCGCCTGATGAGTATCACACCGGTTTCATTGGGCTTGCGCGCCAACTGGCAACAGTTCACGCTGCTCGTCGTCGTCAACGCCTTCGTCGGCGCGATGGTCGGACTGGAGCGCACTGTCGTCCCCCTCCTCGCCGAGGAGGAATTCGGGCTGACGACTAAATCAATCACGCTGGCCTTCCTCGTCAGCTTCGGCATCGTCAAAGCCCTCGCCAATCTTTTTGCCGGGCGGCTCTCCGACCGCATCGGGCGCAAGCGGATTTTGATCGCGGGCTGGCTCTTCGGCTTGCCGGTTCCGCTGCTCATCATGTTCGCGCCGAGTTGGGATTGGGTGGTCGCGGCGAATGTATTGCTCGGCGTCAATCAGGGCCTGTGCTGGTCTACGACGGTGATCATGAAGATTGACCTCGTCGGCCCGAAGCAGCGCGGGCTGGCGATGGGCCTCAACGAGTTCGCCGGCTACCTCGCCGTATCACTCTCCGCGCTGGCGACAGGTTACCTCGCCTCGGCCTACGGCTTGCGGCCCGTGCCCTTCATCCCCGGACTCTTCTTCGCGGGGTTGGGGCTGCTGCTCTCGATCTTTTTCGTGCGCGAGACACTCGGCTATGCAAAAAACGAAGCGACACAGACTCAAGGAAACGGGGGAATCACGTCTCCCTCTTTTTCCCAGATTTTTTGGCTCACCAGTTGGAAAGACCGCGCGCTATTCTCGGCCAGTCAGGCCGGGATGGTGAACAACTTGAACGATGGCATGGTGTGGGGCCTCGTGCCGATCTTCCTCGCAGGCGCTGGTCTGCCGCTGGAGGCGATTGCGCTGGTGGCCGCAACCTATCCGGGCGTGTGGGGGATGACTCAACTGTTCACAGGCGGGCTGAGCGACCGGCTGGGCCGCAAGTGGTTGATCGCGAGTGGGATGTGGGTGCAAGCCCTCGGCATCGCGCTGTTCGTTGTGGGCAGCGGCTTGCCGATGTGGCTGGCCGCCTCGGTGCTGCTTGGCCTCGGCACGGCGATGGTATATCCGACTTTGCTGGCCGTGATCTCCGACGTAGCGCAGCCGCAGTGGCGAGCCTCGGCGGTCGGCGTGTATCGCCTGTGGCGCGATGGTGGTTACGCGGTCGGCGCGCTGCTCGCCGGCGCGCTCGCGGATGTGTTCGGACTGCCAACAGCCATCATCGCGGTGGGCGCGCTCACCTGCCTCTCTGGCGTCCTCGTCGCCACAGTCATGTACGAGACGCTGCCCAAACATTGAAACGCATTGGGCTTGTGGGCGCTCCCTTTCAGGAATAAACTCTCAGCATCGCGCGGTTCATCTCTGGAGATACTCCATGGTTGCTTCGTCCATCTTTATTGAGCCGTTTGTGGATACGCGGCTGGGCAACTCGGCCTACCTCGTCGGCTCACACGCCTCGCAGCGCGCCGTGCTCATTGACCCGCTGCGCGACGTGGATCAATATCGCGCCGCCGCCGAGCGCCTCGGCGTGCAGATCACGTATGTGCTCGACACACACTTGCACAACGATTTCGTCTCCGGCGCGCGCGAGCTGGCGGCGCAGACCGGCGCGGTGATTGGCGTGAGCGCCGCCGACCCGGTGGGGTTTGAGCACAAGCCGCTGGTGGAGAATGATGAAATCGAGACTGGCGATTTGAGAATTAGAGTCTTGACCACGCCCGGCCACACGCCGGAGCACATCTCGTTTTTGATTGCTGAAGGCGGCAAGCCTTCAGCCATATTCAGCGGCGGGGCGCTGATGGTGGGCGGCGCGGCCCGCACTGATCTGCTCGGCCACGAGCACACCGTCCCGCTCGCGCGGCAGTCTTTTCACACAGTCCATGACAAACTGCTCACGCTCGGCGATGAGGTGGCGGTGTATCCCACGCACGGCGCGGGCACGTTCTGCGCCGCTCCGGTTTCGAGTGAACGCACCACGACGATTGGCCGCGAGCGGCGAGGCAACTATCTCGCGCTCGCTCAGTCCGAAGACGAGTTCGTGCAATTGGCATTGAGCGGCTTGCCGAGCTACCCGGTGTATTACCCGCATGTGCGCGCGATGAACCGACGCGGCCCGCGCGTGTTGGGCGGCGTGCCGATGCTCAAGTCGCTCTCAGCCGAAGAAGTGCAAGCGTTCGTGGAGATCGGTGTGGCGGTGCTGGATGTGCGCCCAGCGCGGCGGTTTGCCGAGGGGCACATCCCCGGCGCGTACGGCATTCAGGTGAGTGCGCCGTTGAGCACGTGGGCGGGCTGGCTCATCCCCTTTGGCACGCCGCTGGTGCTGGTCGCGGATGCCATCACCGACCGAGTCGAGGCCGTGCGCCAACTCATCCGCATCGGCTACGATGATTTGCGCGGCTACCTGCACGAAGGAATGGAGGCATGGGCGAAAGCGGGCTTGCCCGTGGAAACAGTGCCGACGATTTCGGCCCGCGAGTTGCGCGAACGCCTGAACGCCGGTGACGCGCTCACGGTGTTGGATGTGCGACAACAGAACGAGTGGGACGCCGGCCACATCCCCGGCGCGCTGCACGTGGAGAATGGACGGCTCGCCACCGACACGCCCGCCCTGCCCGCCGACCGGCCCATCGCCGTGCACTGCGCGCGCGGCGCGCGCAGCATGGCCGGCATCTCTGTGCTGCTGCGCAAGGGCTATCGCAATTTGATCCAGGTGGAGGATGGGATTACGGCCTGGCAGGCGGCGGGCGGAGACGTAATGCGTGAAGCGTGAAACCTGAGGACCGCTCAATGACCAAGCTTCTGATCGAAAATCTTTACTCAAGTTTCCAACGCCGCGACCATGCTGGCATGGCTGTGTGCTATCACCCGGCAGCCACGTTTGAGGATGGGGCGTTCTCGCTGAAAGGCAAGGAAGTTCCGGCGATGTGGCATATGCTGTGTGAAGGCGGCAAAGACCTCGAAGTTACCTTCAGCGGGATTGAGGCCTACGCGACCACGGGCCGCGCGCATTGGGAGGCGCGTTACACGTTCTCTACCACAGGGCGTAAGGTTCACAACATCATTGACGCGTGGTTCCGATTCAAGGATGGGCTGATCATCGAGCACCGTGACAGTTTTGACTTTTGGCGCTGGTCACGCATGGCTCTCGGCCCCAGCGGGGTACTGCTGGGTTGGACATCGCTGATGCAAAATCGTGTGCAGCGCACCGCGCGCGGGCGATTGGAGAAGTTCATCCAGCAACATACAGAGTATCAA
>JBQTJD010000763.1:0-3734 GCA_052387475.1 Anaerolineales bacterium
GACGGTGAAGGGCAACCTGCTGCCGGATGGAACGGTGATTGCGAAGAAGATCACACGCGTGGCCAGCGGCGCGGGCTGTTTCGCCACCACGGTGATTGTGACCGGCGTCAACGGCGACACCCTGACGCTCTCCGATGGAACGACTATCACGCTCCCATCGGGCATCCCGGTAACCGGCGAGTTGCGCGTTGCGAGCGTCATCGTCGTGCAGACATGCGTGGTCGCCGACGGCACAGTCATCGTGGTGAGCGTCATCGTCATCTTCCAGCTTGAGGCACTGCCGCCTACCCCGACGCCCGGCCCAACACCAACCCCCGTGCCGACGACACCTGCTCCGGTGTCCGGCTGTACGACACTGCTCGTGATCACCAACGGGCAGGTCAGCTTCCCCAGCGGTACCTTCGTTACGGTCGGCGGCCACGAACTGCTGATGGATGTTGAACTGAAGGACGACAAGTCTGAGGTAAAGATAAGAGACCGCCAGAGTGATTGGGAGGTGAAGGTCGAGGTCAAGGATGGCAAGATTGAGATCAAGACCCAAGGCTCGGTGGCTGTGGGCGGGGCAGGCACGTACGGTACGGCGGGCACCTTGACTGTGCAGGCATGCGCGGGCCAAACTGGTCTGGTCATCGTCATCGGCGGCATAGTTCCACCTCCGAGTGGGGATGTGATCATCTGCCACAAGCCGGACAAGAAGAGTAGCAAGACGATGACGGTTCCGGCCTCGGCGCTGGGCGGGCATCTCGGGCATGGCGATACGCTCGGCCCGTGCGCGGGGGGTGATGGTGACGATGGTGACGATGATGATGATTAGCACTCCGATCATGTCGCCCTGAGCGCGGATGAGCGGCGTGAGTCTTGCATCGAAACGGGAACCGGCGTGGTTCCCGTTTCGTCTTTCCGGCGCTTTTCAAATTCACTCACGCTATAATCTTCCCGCGATGCAAACCACCCTGCCCACCCGCCCACTCCGCTCAGAGAATTTCAACGTCACGCTGTTGCGCGTCGTCGCCGCATTCGCCATCGTCGGCGCGCTGTTCGCGGCGGCAGCGGCCACTGCGCTGGCGTTCTTCGAGATTTCGTATCGCGACCGAATCTACCCCGGTGTGCGCGCGTGGGGGGTTGATCTTTCGGGGATGACGCCGGAGGAAGCGTCGTTCGCGCTGAGCGGCGCGTTCACGTATCCGAACGAACCGGCCTTCCTTTTGGCCGATGGGCAAAATCAACGGACGATTACGCCGGGCCAACTGGGCGCGTCGTTCGATCTGGCAGCCACCGTGTCGGCGGCGTACAACACGGGCCGCACCGGCAACTGGATTGCGGATTGGCGCGCGCAGTACGCGGCGTGGCACAGCGGCGCGCAGATCGCGCCGGTGTTAGTGGTGGATGAAGCGCGGACGCAGGCGTATCTCGATGCCCTGGCGCTCGAAACTTTCCTCGAGCCGGTGGAAGCGGCGCTGCAAGCCGACGGCGTCAACGTCACCGCCACGCCCGGCCGCATCGGGCGGCGGTTGGATGTGGTGGCGCTCAAGCAAACGCTGCTCGGCCACCTGAGCCGCACCGAGCGCGCCGCTATTCAATTGCCCTTCATTGAAAGTGCGCCGCTGGTGCTGGATGCCGGCCCGCAGGCGCAGACCGCGCGGGCTATCCTCAGCGCGCCGCTCACGCTCACGGTCGCCAATTCATTGGAAGGCGATCCCGGCCCGGTGACCGTTGATCCCGCGCAACTGGCGACGATGCTAAGGATTGAGCGCGTGCAGGAGGGGAACAGCGCGCGCTTCGAGATGGCGCTAAACCCGGAAGCGCTGCGGGCGGTGCTCGAGCCGCTGGCCGAGCCGCTCAAGCGCGAGGCCCATAACGCGCGCTTCATCTTCAACGACGAGACGAAGCTGCTCGAACTCATCCAACCTTCACAGGACTCGCGCGAGTTGGATATTGAAGCCACCATCGCGGCCATCAACGCGGCGTTGCCCAAAGGCGAGCATAGCGTGCCGCTGGTGTTCGCGACGCAAAAGCCCGAGGTGAGCAGCGATGCAACGGCGGAGCAACTCGGCATCCGCGAGCCGGTCAGCGTGCAGTACACGTCGTTCAAAGGTTCCGGCCCCGAGCGCATGCAAAACATCCAGACCGCCGCCGCGCGCTTTCACGGTCTGCTCATCCCGCCGGGCGGCACGTTCTCGTTTTCCGACAACATCGGCGACATCAGCCTCGACAGCGGTTTTGCGGAGGCGCTCATCATTTATGGCGGGCGCACCATTCGCGGCGTGGGCGGCGGCGTGTGCCAGGTGAGCACCACGCTCTTCCGCGCGGTGTGGTTCGGCGGCTTCCCAATCGTCGAACGCAATTCGCACGCGTATCGCGTGGGCTATTACGAGCAGAACACCGGCGCGTGGCAGGGGCCGGGCCTCGATGCGGCGGTGTTCACGCCGCTGGTCGATCTCAAGTTCACGAACGACACGCCCTACTGGCTGTTGATGGAGACGTACTTCTATCCAAGCGCGCAGCAATTGCAATGGAAGTTTTACTCGACCAGCGACGGGCGCACGGTGGAGACTCATGGGCCGGTGGTCGAGAACGAAATCCCCGCGCCGGAGCCGCTATACGAGGAGAACCCCGAACTGGCCTCGGGCGAGATCAAGCAAGTCGATTTCGCCGCCATCGGCGCGGATGTGACGGTGACGCGCGTGGTGATGCGCGACGGCGCGCAGATCAACACGGACGAGCGCCCGCTGCGCACGAAGTATCAACCCTGGCGCGCGATTTATCAGTACGGCCCCGGCACGCCCAACATCCCCACCCCCGCACCGACAACTGAAGCAACGCCGACGCCGTAGATTTCTCCCTCAGCGCCAACGTCCGGTCGGCTCGCAGTTATTTGAGCACGAGGGGCAGATACACCATCGGCAGCATTGCCCCATACTCCACTGCGCCCGCGTCGCAGGCTGCTCCCACCGGCCGGGCAGCGCCGCGCTGGTCGTTGACCGGTGGTGGACAGCCAACAGCGACAAAGTCAATCGCCAGACTGCCGGGCAGTGGCATGTGCGTCTTCATCGGTCCACCGTTGTAGGCAAGTGGGCCGAGCATGACATCCGGGATGTGGTTGAAGCCGCACGAGGCATCGCTGGAGATATTGAACCCGCTGTTGGTCACCCCGCCGCCACAATTCCCACCTGAAGGACTATTGGCCACAATCGTGTTCCTGACAAATACCGAACCGCCAGACCCGTAAATGCCGCCGCCGATTATGCCAGCGATGTTGCCGTTGAAAGTGACATTGGCCAATATCGCCGTGCCAGCACTCAGTAAACCGCCGCCGAGCTGTGCTGAATTACCGCTAAGAGTAACGTTGGTCAATGTCGCCGTACCGCCGTTCGTCAAGCCGCCACCTTCATCAGCGGAGGAGTTGCCATTGAGCGTAGCGTTGGTCAATGTCACTGTACCGCTGTTATACAGGCCGCCTCCACCATTAGGAGCCGAGTTGCCGCTTAGGGTGACGTTGGTCAGAGTCGCCACGGCCATCGTGTTGTTAAATAGGCCGCCGCCAAATAGTGCTGAGTTGCCGCTTAGGGTGACGTTGGTCAGTGTCACTGTGGTAAGGTTCATTAGACCACCGCCAGCGTCAACGGCCGAGTTGTTGTTGAAGGTGACATTGATCAGCGATGCCATGCCGTTGTTCCAGAGACCGCCGCCATCATTATTGGTCCGGTTGCTGCTGAGGGTGACGTTAGTCAGTG
>JBQTJD010000764.1:0-16052 GCA_052387475.1 Anaerolineales bacterium
TTGCTGACGTTGCTCAATGTTGTCCAAATCCTTCTCAATCAAGGTGAGGGATAGAGCCTTTGCTGGATTGTCAAGTATTAATTGTTCGATACTGGAAAGCCTCGTATTAATTGAGTTGACCTCACCCTTAGTTTCCGTAAGCTCGATGGAGCTGCCTGACAAGGCGTCTAGCTTTTGGTTGATAGTTGCAAGATCGAGTCTGACCTGAGCTATTTCAGTTTGAAGTTGAGAAGTTGTCACGGCCATAGGTGTTGAGGTTATTGTTGAGGGTGGTGCTGGAGTAAGCGAGGCCGTTGGTGGTGCTGTGGGAGTGGATGATGGGCTCGCAAAAGTAGTCGGAGTCGGTGTCGATAACGGTATTGCTGGTAAAGGAAATAGGCTTGGTATGAGTGTGAATAGACATGCTAAAATCGCCGTAAGCAGTCCGAATACTGACAATACTAAATTGATTCTTTCTTGGTCGGGTCTGAGCCAATTCCGAAAGTCTTTCATATTAGCAAGTCCTCAATTAGCAGACGGCTCACTCAGTTCAATCTCTGAAGCCGCCCAACATAAAAATGGGACGTGGGGATTTGCTGCATTTCCACCGCGCCAGAACGCCCCTCACTTCACCAGCTTCGCCTGCTTGAACGCTTTGTGCCCTTTGGCCGTCAGCGCGGCCAATTCTTTGAACAGCCCGTCATCCACCGCCGTGAAGTTGAAGCACGACTTGCCCTGCATCCGCTTCTTCAACTCTGGCGATGTATCGGCCAGCAGTTCGGGGAAGGCGTAAACGGGCATAAGGTGATACGAGACGTAGTTCTTCTTCGTCTGCACCGCGCCAAACCACACGTCTTTGCCCTGGCTCGTTTCGGTCGGCGGGCCAATCAGCACAAAATTGCCGGGCACGTCGGGGCTGGGCTTCAGCGAACCCTTCGCATATTTCTGCAAGATGGTTTTGAGTTTGGTATGCACGGCATCGAAATCGGGCCTGGCTTTGGCGGGCATTCGTGCCTCCGGGCTAAGCGGGCTGTTGGGTGTGATAGACCGCCGAGGCGACGACGAGCATGACGACGAGGGCGGTGGTGGCTTTGGCTACGGGCACGCGGCGTGGCGGCACGGGCTGGCCATCGGCCTCAGCCTTACGCGCGGCCTCGCGTTGCTTGCCATGCGTGGCCGCACCAACGGCTAGCGCAGTGGGGATGGCGGCGCAGAATAGGCACATGCGGTTGCTCCTGAGTTAGTGCGAGGTTAACACCACGACCGTATGTCGTCAAGCGTCGGCGCACCGGCGCAAACACAGCGCAGTCAGGCATTACGGAAGTCTTGTACACGGATTTCACGGAAGGACACGGACTACATTAAATGCGGTTGGTAATTATTCACGTCTCCGCCACTAAGAAGTCGTCAGGGAACAAAATCGCAGCACGCTTACCGGAGTCGAGGCTTTAGCCGGTGATTTGGCCCCGCTAAAGCCTCGACTCCCAACCTGACCGCCCGCGTCCTCGCGGGCCGAGAGCGCTTGTGAATGATCGTCGTGCTGAATGTGTTGGTATTCTCCGTGAAATCCGTCCAATCTGTGTGATCCGTGTACGCGCTTCGCGCCCTTGCGGAAGTTCCTTTGATTTGCCAAGCCGCCTAATCCCGCTACACTCTGCCACATGTACACTCCCTCTCACTGGAAGAAGCGGCTCGGCATCATTGATCTCGGCTCCAATTCGGCGCGACTCATCATCGCGCAGTACACGCCCGGCGAGTCGTTCAAGATCACGTACGAATACAGCCTGCGCGTGCGGCTGGCGGAGGGGATGGCGAGCAATGAAACGCTGCAATCCACAGCCATCGAGCGCGCCATAGAAACCCTGTTGATGTTCCGCGACTTCTGCGCCGCCAACGGCGTTGAGCACCTCATTCCCGTCGCCACCGCCGCCACGCGCGATGCGGTGAATGGCCGCGAGTTTTTGCAGCGGGTGCGTGCGGTCACCGGATTGCGCTTGCGGCTGTTGAGCGGTGAAGAAGAAGCGTACTACGGCGCGCTGGGCGTCATCAACGGCTCGGGGCTGCGCGGTGGAGTGGTGATGGATGTGGGCGGCGGCAGCGCGCAGGTGAGCGTGGTGCGCGGCGGCGCGTTCCAGCGCGGGGGAACGACCCCGCTCGGCGCGGTGCGGCTCACCGAACAATTTCTGCCCGGCGAACGCGCGACCACAGCCCAGATCAAAAAGCTCAACGGCCACCTTGATGACACGTTTGAAAATCTGCGGTGGATGACGCTGAAGCGCGCTGATCGCTTCATCGGGTTAGGCGGCAGCATCCGCACGCTGGCGCGCATCGACCGCGATGACCGCGACTATCCGCTCCGGCTGCTCAACGGCTACGAGTTGCGCCGCGACCGGCTCGAAGCGCTGATCGACCGCATTGCCGCGCTGCCGGTGAAGGAACGCGCCCGCAAAATCTCCGGCCTGCCTTCCGACCGGGCGGATGTGATTCTCGCCGGTGCGCTGGTCGTCGCCGCTGCTCTGCGCCATGTAGGCGCAAAGACGCTCTACGTGAGCGATCAAGGCTTGCGCGAGGGCTTGCTGTACGAGGCTTTTCTGAAACCCAAACTGCCGGTCATCAACGACCTGCGCGCGTTCAGTGTGCACAACCTGGCGCGCGTGTACGGCTATCAGTCCGCGCACTCGGAGCACGTCGCTCAACTGGCCGTGGCTCTCTTTGACCGATTGAAATCACGCCACAGTTATGGCCCCGTGGAGCGCGACTATCTGTGGGCGGCGGCGCAACTCAACGACATCGGCACAGCGGTGAACTATCAAGACCATCATAAGCACTCGGCCTATCTCATCCTCAGCGCCGGGCTGCCGGGCTACAGCCATCGCGAGACCGCCCTCATCGCGCTGCTGTGTCTGTTCCATCGCAAGGGCAAGGCCGATGAGGAGCCATACGCGAAGTTGTTTGAGAAGGGCGATGGGCAGCGGGTGCGGAGGCTGGGCGCGATTCTGCGGTTGGCCGAAGCGCTGGATAGCAGCCGGACACAGGATGTGTCCGCTGTGTCGGTGACGGCGCGCGAGGGTGCTGTGTCCTTGCGCACACACGCCAAAGCAAAAGCCGATGTGACGTGGGAAGCGGCCGAGGCCCAGCGCAACGCCGGGCTGTTCGAGGAGGCGTTTAACTGCGCGCTGACGGTGAAGGCAGAGTGAGGCGCTCCCTCCCTTGTGCCGCCGTTGTTGCGGCACGGGGGAGGGCCGGGGAGGGGGCCTACGGTCGCGGCACAATCACGCTCACCAAACCCCGCAGCTTCTCGCGCAGCACATCGGGTTTTACCGGCTCCCAATCCTTGGGAAACTTCCGCAAGTGATTTTGGATGGCGATGTCGCAGGTCAGGGCGTACTGCCGCGCGGCCTCGTCGTCGGGATGGTCGGCCAACCACTGAACCATCCGCTCGCGCGCCACACAGGCATCGTTGAGATTGCCCAGCCGGTCTTGCGCCTTCACAATTTCTTTGAGCACGGCTTCGGCTTGCGGGCCGAGGGCGGGTGAGAGAAACTCCAGCGCGAAGCGGCAACGCTTGATGCCCATTCGCCGCAACTTGTGATAGGTTTCGACGTGTGCGACGTCCAGCGCGGCGGCGAGGTCGTTCAACGTTTCAATGGGCGCAAGCAAAATCAACTCAGCGTTGGCGGCGAGCGGGGTGTCGTACTTGCGGCGGAGCGAGTCATCTATGAGCGCTGCTTCCCACCCGGCGGCGCTTTGCGCCGCCGCGCTCTCCAGCCACGCCACGGCTTCCGCCAGCGCCCTTAGTCGCTCCGTGCGCCAATGGTCGATAAAGGCCGCCTCACTCAAGTGGGCCAGCGCTCCATCCAACAGCACATCCCAATCGCGCACCTCGGCCAGCGCATCCTCGGCGTTTTTGAAGTGGCGGCGCAATGATTTGTGGATTGGCTTTTTGATGAAGGGTTGAAAGAGTTCGACGGCGGCGCGGGCGCGGCGGGCAGCGGCGCGCAGGGCTTTGATCGCCGCCACCTCACCGGCGCGTGCGCCGGCGGTGGCGCCATTCCAACGCGTGAGTTGGTCGGCCAGCGCGCGCAGGACGACATGCGACATTGGCGATTGGCCGGTGAGCGGTCGTTGCGCGAGCGAGGCCACATCCGGCGCAAGCCGCCAGTCGTGGCCAAAGACCTCGGCCCACAAGTCGGCTTTCTCAATCGCGCGTTCACCGTCGCTCGCGGTGTGCGGGCCGGTATGCGGGCCGGAGAGGCGAAGCAAAATTGTTTCGGTCCCGACGGTCATGTCTTCGACTCGGGTAGTCTGCGATTGCGAGTAGTCCAGCCCGTCGGCGATGCGGACGATGGCGCTGAGGGCCAGCGTTTGCGCCTGCAACTTCGGCGTGAGGCCAATGAACAGCGGCTCCTTCTCGGGCCGCGCGCGCTTGCGATGGAAACGGATCGCACAGGCGATCATGCGCTGGGCGTCGTCGCTGTATCCGGCCAGCTTCATCGCCATCAGCGTGTCGCGCCCAGCGGTGTGATGCTGCGGCTCGTCCACCTCCACGCCGACGTTGTGCAATAGCGCCATCGTCTCGAGCAAGGCTCGCGACCGAGTGGGCAGCCCGTGCACGGCTTGCGTGTGATCAAACAACCACATTGCGTGGTCGGCCACCTGCCGGGCGTGAGCCATATCCACCTGCGCGGCGTCGAGCAGTTCGTTGAGCAGCAGGGCGGGCTGAGGAAACAGCCTCAGACGTTTACTCTCAAACTGCGCCAAAGTCCGATCTACAACCGCCCGCTTGAGCTTGAGTGTATACGCGATGTTGCCCGGCTCCTTGCCGGTGGCGGCGAGCAGCACGGTCTGGGCCTGCATCCGTGTGCGCCCGCGCCCCCGCGCCGGCAAAGCCGGCGAGAAGAGAAAGGCTTCGCCTTTCTCCAACGGCGCATTGCGCCGCCGCGTCGTATGCCATTTGAGCCAAAAGGTTTCGACTGGAGTTAGTGTCATAACTCAGCTTGCGTTAGCCGCTCCTGTTTGTCATTCCGAGCCGTATAAGCCGCGCAACAGTAGTTGCGCCAGCGTCATTTTGCGGCGAGGAATCTCTACTTTTGCCGCAGAGACTCCGCGTTCGGCGAACGACCACTTCGCTCGGAGTGACACTGAAAAGTGCGTGAGCTGAGGTCATAAGTTCACTCTCACGGCTCGCTTATGAAAAGATGCTATACTTTGGTTCAGCGAGGTTTGATTATGGAACAACAACTCAATCAATTTCTGGGCGCGCTTGCCAGCGAGAAACAGTATTCTGAGAATACCATAGCCGCCTACCGCAACGACCTAACCCAATTCGCTCAGTTTATACGCGAACGGCGCGGGGCGACGGCCGAGCCTGGCGATGTCAACTCCGAACTGGTCGAGGCTTATGTCGAAAGCTTGCAACAATCGAACGGTGGGTATGCGCCCTCTACCGTAGCGCGTAAAATCGCCGCGGTCAAATCCTTTTTCGGACACCTGGCCGCCCACGGCCACATCTCTGAGAACCCGGCCAGCCAACTTAGCTCACCCCGGATCAAGAAGAGCGTGCCCAAGACGTTGGGCCGCGAAGAGTTAGAGCGGTTGCTCGGCGCTCCTCGACAGGGTCTGGGACCCAAGGCCCGGCGCGACAGCGCCTTGCTTGAGATTCTCAGCTCAACGGGGATGCGGGTCACCGAAGTGGTCAATCTCCGTCTGAGCGATGTGGATTGGGAGCGGGGCGAGGTGATTTGTCGCGGGAAGGCAGAAAAAGCCCGTCGCATCCCGCTGGGCGCCGCCCGGGCCGCTTTGGCCGAATACGTGCAATCGGCCCGCGACTCTCTCAAATCTGATGACTCGCCCGAAATGCTTTTCCTCAATCATCGCGGCAAGAAACTGACGCGTCAAGGCGTGTGGCTCATCATCAAAGAGGCGGCGCAGGCGGCCGGCATCAGCGCCGAGGTGACGCCGCACACACTGCGGCACTCATTTGCCAAATACCTTGTGGGCAGCGGCGAGAATCTGCGCCGGGTGCAGGAACTACTGGGCCACGCCAACCTCTCCACCACACAGGTGTATCGCCAATCGAACGAAATTCCGCAACTGGCGAACGAAAAACCCGAGCCAGTGTCGGACGACGAACACGGCTAACGGCAGCCGCTGCGAAGCCTTTCTCCAACGGCGCTTTGCGCCATCATCGCCGACAGGGAGTGAGAGTGCATGGAAGAACCCCTCACACGGGCACATTACGAACAGGCCGCCGCTTATATTCGCGGCAAGACGCGCCACACGCCAAGCATCGGTTTGGTGTTGGGTTCCGGCCTGGGTGGTCTGGCGGACGCCGTCGAAAACGCCGACATTATTCCCAGCGGTGACATCCCCCATTGGCCGCACTCCACCGTACAAGGGCATGTGGGCCGGCTCGTCATCGGCCAACTCGAAGGGCAAACAGTGATGGTACAGCAGGGCCGCGCGCACTACTACGAAGGCCACACGCTCCAACGGGTCACGCTTCCCATTCGGGTGATGCAGGTCATGGGCTTTCACTCGGTTATCATCACCAATGCCGCCGGAGCGATCAATGCCACCATTACTCCGGGCGATGTGATGCTGATTGTCGATCAACTTAACTTCCTTGGCATGGCAGGCTTGTCGCCATTGCGCGGCCCCAACGATGAGTCGCTCGGCCCGCGCTTCCCCGATATGAGCGTGCCATTCGACCGTGACTATCGCGCCAACGCGTTGGCGGTCGCACAGGCGGCGGGTTTGACATTGCATCAGGGAGTCTATGCCGGTCTGGCCGGGCCGTCGTTTGAATCGCCCGCCGATCTCCGTTTTCTTCGTACGGCGGGCGCGGATGCGGTGGGCATGTCCACCGTTCCGGAAGTGATTGCGGCGCGGCATGGCGGAATGCGGGTGCTGGCCTTTTCCGGCATCAGCAACAAAGCCAACCTCGACGGCAGCACCATCACCACGCACGATGAGGTGCTGGAGGCCGGGCAGACGATCGTGCCGAAATTGATGACGCTGGTACGGGGTGTGCTGCGATTGATGTAGCGCCAACTGGAAAATCTGAAACGAGACGAGGAAGGGAGGCGAACGCCTGGCCTTCCTCTTTTGTTGTATGCAGGATCTGCTCACCTTTCTCACGCGCTATGAACTCTGGGTCTACGGTATCTTGGGAACACTGGCCGGGTTGGGATTGCTGGTCTTCTGGGCCGCGTATCAACGCGCCGACCGCGCACTGTTTGGGATGGAGCGGGCCACAGCGCAGGGTCGGCAGAACCTCGCACTGGGGCTGAGCCTGGGCATGCTGGGCGTGGGCCTGGGAATCTTTGTGCTGCTCCGTTATGCTCTGCTCATCATCAACGCGCCCGTCCTTTCACCAGCCGTCGAACAGACCGTGGCCGCACCGACGGTTGTTCCAACGGCGACGGCCATTCAATCCGGCGAGCCGTTGGTCGTCGACTCGAGTGGGTGTCAAGACTCCAGCCTCACCCTCACCGCGCCGGTTTCCGACGAAAACATTGCCAGTGCCGCGTATGAAATTCGCGGCACCGCCAACACGCCCAAATTCGCCTTCTACAAAATCGAAATCAGCAACGCCGGCACAAGCGGCGCCTGGGTGACGTTAGCCGTTGGCCGCGAGCCAATCGTCAATGGCCGGCTCGGCAGCTTTAGCACCGAGCCTTATCAGCCGGGCGAGTATGCGTTCCGACTCGCGGTGGTGGATAACATGGGCCAAATGAGCGCGCCATGCGTCATTGTCGTGACGCTAGGTGCAGCGCCCCCAACGCCAGCTGCGCCCTGAGTGCTTCTCTCCGACCGCGCCAGCGAGTACAATCCACTTATGCCACAAGTCCAAATTCGACCCGCCGCCAGCGCCGATGTAGCGCCCCTGGCCGCACTCGACCACAGCTACAGCACCGATTACGTCTGGCAGATGGAGACGCGCGAGGAGGGCGATGCCGTGTATGTCGCGTTCCGCAACGTGCGGCTGCCGCGCTCGATGCGCGCCGCGCCGCCGTTCGACTCCGCCCGCCTGGCCGATGCGTGGACGCGCCGGGTGTGTTTTCTGATGGCGGAGGAGGCCGGTCATCTAAAAGGCTACGTCAATCTCACGCTGGCTGGCGTGCCCGGAACCGGCTGGATTGCGGATTTCGGCGTTGAGCGGCGCTTCCGCCGGACGGGTGTGGGCACGGTGTTACTTGCGGCGGCGTTGCAATGGGCGCGCAGCAATAACCTCCAGCGCGTCGTGCTCGAAACCCAATCCAAGAATTACCCGGCCATTTGCTTTGCGCAGAAGCATGGGCTGGTGTACTGTGGCTACAATGATCGGTATTACCCCAACCAGGATGTCGCTTTGTTTTTTGGTGCGAATCTGAAGTAAGGCTTCGCAGTGCGTGGTGCGTATTCCGTACGCATGACGCACTGCGGAATACGTTGGTATGTCCTCCCTCCTCAGTGGCCTCGCCGTCCTCAGCCAAATCCTTGCCTCGGGCATCGCCATCACGGCCTTCTCGCTGCTGCTGTACGCGCTCACGTTTAATCTGCGTGACCGGGTGGCGCGCGCGTTTGCGGCCTTACTGAGTTTCATCACCGTTGTATTTTTTTGCGACGTGCTGGTGAGCTCATTGCTCACGCAGGTCTTTGTCGAGACCGTGCTGCGTGTGCAGTGGCTGGGCATCGCCTTCATCCCAGCCGCCTATCTGCATTTCTCCGATGCGTTGCTGGCGACGACCGGCCAGCCTTCGCGCGGGAGGCGGCGGGCGGCGGTTCGGATTTTGTATGTGATGGCGCTGGTGTTTTTGGTGGCCGCGCTTTTCACCGACCTGCTCGTCAGCGCGCCAGTGTTTGATGGGAGCGCGGCCTACTTGCGCGCCGGCTGGCTGTTCGCCGTGTTCATGCTTTACTTCGCCGGCAGCCTGGTCTGGGCCGGCTGGAACTTTGTGCGCGCGTATCGCCGCTGCCAGACCTCCACCACCCGCCGGCGCATGGTCTACCTCATGGCCTCGGCGGCCGCCCCGGCCATTGGCGCGTTTCCGTTTCTCGTCATCTCCGGCCAAACAGCGGCGCTGCACCCGCTGTTGTTCTGGTTGCTCGTCATCCTCGCCAACTTGGCGGTCATCATTTTGTTGCTGGTGATGGGATATGCGGTCGCGTACTTCGGCGTCGCCCAACCCGACCGCATCGTCAAGGCCCGTTTCTTCCAGTGGGTGTTGCGCGGCCCGATGGTGGCGTCGTTCGTGCTGGCGGTGTACTTGCTCATCAACCGCTATGGCCCGGAGTTTCCATTTTATAACTCGCGCCTGTTGCCCTTTGGTCTAATCGCCGCGCTGATCCTGCTGCAATTTGTCATCACCATCGTACGCTTGCCCATCGAGCGCGCGTTGTTTTACGGCGCAGACCGGTTGGAGATTCGGCGGCTGCAAACGCTGGAAGAACGGCTGCTGACCACGCGCGACCTGCAGCAATTCTTCGAGTCGGTATTGGCGGCGCTGTGCGATGTGTTACGCAGCCCGTCGGCGTTTCTGGTGGCGTTTGGTGAGGAGGGCAAGATTGATCACGAAGTCGCGGTGGGCGTCTCCACTCAGTTGCGCGCCCGGGGTGAACTGCCGCCGCTCGAGGCGCTGCGGTCTGCGACAGTCGATCTGCCTTCGCTCAACGGACACGCCGAACTATTCCCGGGCGGTTTGTTTGCCTGGGGTGAGTATTGGATCGTGCCACTGCAAGGCGTTTCCAGCGAGGCGACCTTCGGTTTGCTCGGCGTGCAAATAGCGGAAAACGGGGAGGCGGCTGCCCTCACGCCCGAGCAGGTGCGCTCCTTCGGCCAGTTATGCGCGCGGGCCGGGGCTGCCCTCGGGGACCGCCGGTTGCAGCGTGACGTGTTTCACGCGCTGGATCAACTTCTGCCCGAGATCGAGGAAGTACAACGGCTGCGCGCCTCGGCTGCATATGCCACCGGCTCACAGACGTTGATGGCCGAAGAGCCTGGTCTCGATGGCGCTGATCTGCCGCACATGATCAAAGACGCGTTGAGCCATTACTGGGGCGGGCCAAAGTTGACTGAAAGCCCGTTGCTACGATTGCGGGTCGTGCAAAATGCCATTGATCAACATGATGGCAACGCCGTCAACGCCTTGCGAGCTGTGTTGCAAGAGGCCATTGAAACCATCAAGCCGGAAGGCCAGCGGAAGACGACGACTGAGTGGCTGTTGTATAACATCCTCGAGATGAAATTTTTGCAGGGTGACCGCGTGCGCGACGTGGCCCACCGGCTGGCCGTAAGCGAAGCCGATCTATATCGCAAGCAGCGAGTCGCTTTGGAGAAAGTGGCCGCAACGCTGATGCAGAAGGAGCAGCAGGCCCGTAACAGCCAGCCCGCGCCAGCGAAGCTGGCGAATGGAGAACCACGAAGCGGTTCTCCAGCGGTGTATCCACCGCCCGCGCCAAGCTGATGCGCACTTGGACATACTCCCAAGCTGTATACGGTTTGTAGTATTTTGCGCTTTCGCGATTTTTGGGTATGCTTTCAGTGTCTCATCCAGTCGGAGGAAAACTAAATATATGCTGCGCGAGCGTGACCACCGTAACGTGAGCGAGGGACCCGAAATGCTAGACGATGGGTGGTGGGCGTCGGTATTGCGGGACGAGGAAGCCAAGTTGCCGGCTCGAGGCGGCAGCGCTTCTTCTGGTAATGGGTATCATCCAGTTTCTGCGACTAATTCTCAGGCCGATTGGGAGGCGGCACGCGTGCTGTATCACAGCGATGGCACAATTGAGTTGGAAGCCACCGGCTTCAACCGGGGTGGCCTGCTCGTCGCGTGGAATTCCTTGCGCGGCTTTGTGCCCGCCTCACACCTAATCGGTTTTCCCAATGAGGCCCCCGAACTCGAACGCAAATCGGCGCTGGCCGAGCGGGTAAGCCAGCACCTGTCTCTTAAAGTCATCGAGTTTGATCCCATCAAAGGCCGCATCGTCTTCTCCGAACGCGCGGCGCGCTCCGGCCCCGGCTCACGCCAAACGTTGTTGCAGCGGCTGCAAACTGGTGATCATGTTGATGGTGTGGTGACCAACGTCTGCGACTTTGGTGTGTTCGTGGACCTGGGCGGGATCGAGGGCCTGATCCATGTGTCGGAAGTGTCGTGGAATCGCGTGGCGCATCCGCGCGATGTGGTGGCGGTCAACCAGTCGGTCAATGTCCTGGTCATGTCCGTTGACCGCGACCAGGGCCGGGTGGCGCTCAGCCTCAAACGCCAACGGCCCGACCCGTGGGCGTCAGTGGAGAGTCGCTACAGTATCGGCCAGCTGATCGATGGCAAGATCACCAACGTCGTCAACTTCGGCGCCTTCATCGCGCTGGAGGATGGGCTGGAAGGCTTGATCCACATCTCCGAATTGGCCGAGGGCCAATTTTTTCATCCGCGTAACGTCGTCACCGAAGGCGAAGTGGTACGGGCCAAAATCATCAGCATTGACGGAAATCACCGCCGCCTCAGCTTGAGTTTGAGACGATTAGCCGAGGGGCCGCTCACCGTTTCTACAATTACCGCCTGAGCCGGCGACCAGATTTTCCACACGATAGCGGCGCGCACTGCGCCGCTATTTTGGTTGTACTCAAAGTGGCGTATCTGATTTCGGGTGGCACGGTTCCCGAACTCAGCGCAGCCGCGCGGTCGGCTACCGTGTACTTGCGCCTGTTGTTTTTTCCTATTAGTTAGGCCACAATTCCACCTGCGATGAAAATGCCCAAAGCTGAGCGCGCATATGTGCCGACCATCAAACTGACACAATACCTGTTGTCAGACACTCACCCGGTCGGTAGCTCGAAAGCACGCTTCCTGCGCCAGGCAGGTTTCCATGAGAGTCACACTGACCAATTGAGCACTGGCTTGCTTTCCATTGCGCATTCGGAGGCTGTCGCGGAAGAAATCATCTCGCCCTACGGGGTAAAATACGTCATTGAAGGGACGATCACTGCGCCGACCGGCGTGGCCCTTCGTTTGTGAACGATCTGGATAGTTGAGGAAAACGACAACCCGCGGTTTGTAACGGCTTATCCCGCGAAGACGGAGGTTTAGGATGATTCGTGAACTAGATATGATTGTTCTGACCCATGACCTAAGTGACAATACGCTGCAACGAGGCGACATCGGGACGGTTGTTCACGTATACAGAGAAGGTGCGGCATTTGAAGTTGAGTTTGTGAATGGGCGTGGCGAGACGATTGCGGTTTTGACGCTCGCCCCCGAAGCGGTTCGTCCCATCGGTGGGCGCGATATTCTGCATGTCCGCGAGTTGCTCCCGGCATGAAGATGAGCCGCCAACGTTCGTCATCTGCTGTTCCCACCAAACCTGCACGCCAGTTTCCGCAGGATCAGGCCCCGCGCTCTTCGGTGCCTGGCTCCAGTTCGCCGTGGTTGCGCGTCTATCACGCCCTGCAACGGCTGGGCAAATACGGTGATGATCTGGCCGCCGTCGTCCTCGTCGTCCTCGCGGCGCTGAGCCTGCTCGGCCTCACCGGCTTCTCCTCGGGTGCTTTGCTGGTGATGTGGGCCGCTTTCCTGCGTACGTGGTTCGGGTGGGGGGCATACGTCGTTGCACTCTCCGCCGGCTGGATCGGCATATTAATTTTGTTGCACAACCTGAGTCGATTACCTCCACTCAAGTGGGGGCGCGTCATCGCCGCCGAACTGACGATCTTTCTGTTGTTGGGACTGCTCAACTTTCAACACGGCGGCAAGGTGGCCTTTGCGTTGCAAGGGGAGGGCGGCGGAGTCATCGGCTGGGGGGTGGGTTACATTTTTAGCCGCCTCTTTCCCACACCGGCCGATGCCTTTGTCATCGGCTTGCTCTTTCTCATCAGCTTGCTGTTTGCATTGGATGTGACCGCGGATCGCTTCGAGCGCCTGGGCCAGTGGCTGGCTTCACAAGGTTTTGAAGATGAAACAGAAAACGCAGCGGGTCGACAAATGCCGTTACCTTACGATGATAAGAAGTCGCGGCAGGCGCGCGAGTTGGCGCATAAACTTCGCGCGAAGCCAGCCGAGCCGCTGGTCGCGCCGAAGGTCAAACCCAAAATCTCGGCCAGCGAGCGGTTGCACATCCCCGTTGAGACGGTGGATGACGAGATCAAATCCAAAAAGAAGCGAGACCGGCGCTTGCCCGGCCTCGAGATGCTCGACGATACCGACCTGCGCCGGCCTGCACAGAAAGAGATTGACGAGACCGCGACCCTCATCAGCCGGACGCTGGCCGAGTTCAGTGTGCCGGTGAACGTGCTCGGCGCGCGCGTCGGGCCAAGCGTGACGCAATATCAAGTGGAGCCCGGTTTCCTCGATAAGCCCGGCCCGGATGGGATGAGCCGGCAGTGGAAGGTGCGCGTAGCGCAAATTGCGTCGCTGCAAAAGGATATTGCCCTGGTGCTCTCCGCCCCCAGCATCCGCGTCGAAGCGCCGGTGCCCAGTCAGAGCTACGTCGGCATCGAAGTGCCACACAAACGCACCAGCATCGTCGGTGTACGCCCGGTAATGGAGTCAGAAGCCTTTCAAAGAATCAACAAGCCGCTGACCATCGCGCTCGGGCGTGATGTGTCGGGCGGGGCGGTGGCTGCCGACCTTGGCGCGATGCCGCATTTGCTCATCGCCGGCACCACCGGATCGGGCAAAAGCGTGTGCATCATCTCGCTCATCACCTGTCTCATCTGCAGCAACACACCCGATGATTTGCGGATGGTGTTGATCGACCCGAAGATGGTGGAGTTGGTGCGCTTCAACGGTCTGCCGCACCTGTACGGCAAGGTGGAAACTGAACTGACCCGCATCCTTGGCGTGTTGCGCTGGACGGTGCGCGAGATGGATCGGCGCTACAAGTTGTTCGAGACCGCCGAAGCGCGCAACGTTGAGCTGTACAACATCAAGTTAGGCAAGAAAAAAGATGCCGAACGGCTGCCGCGCATCGTCGTCGTCGTCGATGAACTGGCCGACCTGATGATGCAAGCGCCCGACGAGACCGAGCGCATGGTGGTGCGGCTGGCGCAGATGGCGCGCGCCACCGGCATCCATCTCGTCGTCGCCACACAGCGCCCCAGCACCGATGTCGTCACTGGTCTGATCAAAGCCAACTTCCCGGCACGCATCGCCTTCGCTGTCGCCTCCGGCATCGACTCGCGCGTCATCCTAGATTCAGTCGGCGCGGAGTCGCTGCTCGGCAAGGGCGACCTGCTCTTCCAATCGCCCGAGATGGCCGCGCCGGCGCGCTTGCAGGGCTGTTACGCGAGCGATAAGGAAATTGACCGCGTGGTGAACTGGTGGCGCGAACAGGCCGAAGACTACGCTGAGGAGCTTCAGCCGCAAGTGGAAGCCGACTCGGTGGAGGAAGCGGCTGAGGCCGCGCCGGTCACACAAGCCCCATGGGATGAGATGCTGGCGCGCGAGGCCGCCGTTGAAGACAAGGACCGGCAGATCGAGCAAGCGATTGAGATCGTAAAGAAGTACGGCACGGCCAGCGCCTCGCTGTTGCAACGCAAGATGCGCATCGGCTACCCGCGCGCCGCCCGGCTGATGGATGAACTCAAGCAAATGGGCATCGTGGGCCGCGAGCAGGCCGGCGGCAAGACGCGCGAAGTGCTGGTGGGCAAAGACGACGACCCCATCGGCCAGCGCGCCGCGCGCATTTTGGGCGGGGAAGGGGACGAAGATGAGTAGCAGTCTCTTTTGTTTGACCAACTCAGTTTAAACCGCAAAGGGCGCAAAGAACACAAGGCAAATCTTTGCACCCTTTGCGTTCTTTGCGGTTCAGTTTCCAAGTCTGCTAAAATTCCAGCAGCCACTTTGGAGACGACGTATGAGCGCCCATCCGCTGCTCGCGGAACTTGCTCGGCTTTACCCCGCTGAGCGGCTACTCACCGCACCGGCGCAACTGGCCCCGTACGAATCCGACGCGCTCACCGCCTTCCACTCGCGCCCCCGAGCAGTGGTGCTGCCCGAAACTTCGGATGAAGTCATTGCCACTGTGAGGGCCTGCCACGCGCACGGCATCACGTTTGTCGCGCGCGGCAGCGGCACGTCGCTGTCGGGTGGATCATTGCCGGTGAAGGACGGCATCGTCATCGGCCTCAACCGGCTCAACAAAATTTTGCGCCTCGATCCCAAAGAACGTATCGCAGTGGTTGAGCCGGGTGTCATCAATCTCAACGTCTCAAAAGCCGCTGCGCCCCACGGCTTGTACTACGCGCCCGATCCCTCCTCACAACCAATCTGCACCATTGGCGGCAACGTGGCCTTCAACTCCGGCGGCGCGCACTGCCTCAAGTATGGCATGACGAGCAATCATGTGCCGGGCATCAAAGCCGTGCTGCCCGACGGTGAAGTGGTGCAACTCGGCGGTGAGTCACTCGAAAGTATTGGGCCGGATTGGCACGGGGTGTTTGTGGGATCGGAGGGGCTGTTCGGCATCGCGCTGGAGATTACGCTACGCTTGCTGCCGAAACCAGAGCTGTATCGCACCGTGCTCGCGGCTTATCACTCGATGGAGGCGGCCGGCAACGCAGTGGCGCGCGTCGTCGCCTCCGGCCTGCTGCCCGGCGCGATGGAGATCATGGATCGCCTGAGCATTCAAGCCGCCGAGGCCGCCGTGCATGCGAACTACCCGGCCGGCGCGGCGGCGCTGCTCATCGTCGAACTCGATGGTGAGGCGCAAGCGGTTGAGGCCGAGTTCGTGCAATTGATGATGGTGATCGATCAAACAGAGGCGTTTGAGGTGCGCGTGCCGCAGACCGAGGCCGAGCGGCAGACGATTTGGAGGGGCCGCAAGAGCGCGTTCAGCGCGGTGGGCCGCATCAGCCCCGACTATATTGTGCAAGACGGCGTGGTGCCGCGTAGCCGCTTGGGCGAAGCGCTGGCGGAGATTGATCGCCTGAGCGCCAAACACGGCATCCGCGTGGCCAACGTCTTTCACGCCGGCGACGGCAACCTGCATCCGCTCATCCTCTACGATGGCCGCGAGCCGGGCGCGCTCGAACGCGCGGAGATATTGGCCGCCGAGATCATGGCGCTGTGCATCCGTATGGGCGGCTCCATCAC
>JBQTJD010000765.1:0-4103 GCA_052387475.1 Anaerolineales bacterium
CACACTGCCAACGTCGCTGCCTTTTACGCTGCCCACGCCCGATGCGTCCGGGGCTATCCTCTATACCGTGCGCGCCGGTGATACGGGCTGGGGCATCGCGGCCAACGCCCGCCTCTCGCTCGACGAGCTGCGCGCCCTCAACCCCAACGTCAACGTGAGCTTATTATTCGTCGGGCAGAAGCTGGTGCTCAAGGCCGGCAACGCCACCGCCACCACTGCACCCCAGCCGACCGCTGCGCCTACCGAAGCGCAACCCACGGTCGCCCCTACCACCGAGCCGGGCGCGCAACCGACTGCCATCGCCGCTAATCCCGATACGGGTAAGGTATGCGCGCGGTTGTATGAGGATGTAAACGGCAATGCTCAACGTGAAGCCGATGAAGTGACTCTGGCCAGCGGCTCGCTTACGGTGATCGATGCCAACGGCGCGCCAGTGCAGGCCTACACCACGCAGCCCGGCGAAACTGAACATTGCTTTGAGAATCTGGCCGCCGGCACGTACACGTTGGCCGCCGCGCCGCCCTCCGGTTACAACGCCACGAATAATCCCAATGCGCGCTTTGAGTTGAAAACCGGCGACACAGTGAACGTGGAGTTCGGCGCGCAGAAGGGCAGTGGGGCTACCACGCCCACGACGCCCATCACGGACGACAGCCGGCTGCGCAATGCGCTGTTCGGCGCGGCGGGCATCATGTTGTTGTTGCTGGCGGCGGGCCTGGCTGGCTTCTTCGTGCTTCGCCGCCGGTGAGTCAAGAAAGCACAAAGCAGTTGGCGGGAGGCAGAAGGCTGGTACAGGTTCGCGGCCTTCTGCCTTTTGCTTTCTGCCTTCTGCTTTCACTATTCGCTGCCTTTCCCCTTTTCAGCAACTCGGGCTACCTCAATACACGCGGCATCGGCGATTCGCCCAACCTATTCTTTCGCGTTCATCAATTAATCTCAGCCTTCGCTGGCGGCGAGTTCCCCGCGCGCTGGATGCCCGACGCCGCGTACGGCTACGGCATGCCCTATTTCACGTACTACGCCTCGGCCTCCACTCACTTGGCCGCATTGCTCAAGGCGTACGGATTTTCGTACGTCAACGCCCTCAAGCTCACGCAATTGCTTGCGCTCGTCGTCGGCGCGGGCGGGATGTACGGTTGGCTGCGGTCTACGCGATTGACGCGAGCATGCAGTTCGCTCGCGTCAATCGCCTATTCCTTCGCGCCGTTTCATCTCGTCAACCTCTACATCCGCGGCGACTCGCTGGCGGAGCTATGGGCGATGGCGCTGTATCCGCTTGTGCTGTGGGCGGTGCAGCGTTGCTGTGAACGCATGTCGTTCATCCGCGCGTTCGGCTTGGCGCTCACCGTCGCGACCCTCATCTGCACTCATAACATCTCGGCGCTCAACTTTATGCCTTTTGTCGCAGGCTACCTGCTTTTGAACCACAGAGCGCGCGGAGAATACGAAGAAAGCGGTTCCTCTGTGGTAAAGCCTGTGTGGTGGATTGGAGTGACGTTGATCTGGGGTGTGTCCCTCGCCGCCTTTTTCTGGCTGCCCGCCCTCGGCGAGACGGCGTTCGTGCAACTCAGCGATCTCACGCGAGGCTACTTTTTCTATAGCAATCACTTCCGCAGCGCCGATCTCGTTCAATCCAGTTTGCTGTTTGATTATGACGTCAACCCGTTCAGCATGGGACTGGCCCAGACCGTGCTCGCCGCGTTCGGCCTCGCCGCGATGGTGTGGCGGGCCGCTCGGAGGCGCGAATGGACACCGCTCAATACATTCGCCGGCCTCGGCTTTGCGCTATCCACGTTGATGATCACACCGCTCTCGCAGCCACTGTGGGAGGCCGTGCCGCTACTCGCGTACACGCAATTCCCGTGGCGCTTCCTTTCCATTCAGGCGTTGTTTACCGCCGTGCTCACCGGCTTTGCGATGCAAGGTGGAAGGATGAAGGCTGAAGGCGGAAAGCCAAACCCGTTCATCCTTCATCCTTCATCCCTCATCCTTGTCTTTATTGCTGCCTTACTTTCCCTTTCAAGTCTGCGGCCTCTTCGCCTGACCTTTTTTCCTCTTTCCGATGAAGACGTGACCGCCGCGCGTCTCAACCTGTACGAATACTTCACCACCGCTATCGGCAACACGGTGAATGCGGAGTATCTACCGCAGGCGGTGAAGCCGCGCCCGTTCACCAGCGCCGCGCTGTTGGGCCGCGAGCCGCAACCGAAAGTGTTGAGCGGGCAAGCCGTGGGTCGCCGCCTCGGCAAGCTGGGCGCGCGCGAGCTGTGGTATTTCGAGATCGAGAGTGATGCGCCCGCCACCCTCGCCATCCCCACACACTATTGGCCGGGCCGGGAAGCCGAGTCCGACGACGAGCCGGTTCCACTGCGTGCCGCACCCGGCCTCGGGTGGATCACGTTCGAGTTGCCGCCCGGCGCGCATTCGGTGACCTTTCGCATGGGCCGCACGCCGCTGCGCCTGTGGGCCGAGGTGTTTAGTGCCTTCGCGCTAACGATACCTTTGGCGATTTGGATTTACCGCAGAGCGCGAACTGCGTTCGTACGCGGAGAGTGCGAAGATTTTCTCTCCCCCGCATCCCTGCACCCCCGCACCTTTGCCATCGTCGTCGGGGTATTCGCTTTAGGAGCGGTCGTTCTACATGTGTGGCCCCAATCTCCAATCCCCAATTCTCCTCTCAACATAGATTTCGACACACTGGCCTATCCGCACCGCGATTTGGTGCGCTTCGGCGAGGTCGGCGAGTTGCGCCGCGTGACGTACAGCGCCGAGCGATTACGGCGCGGCGAAGCGTTGATCGTGCAAACAGCATGGACTCTGACGCGCAGTGTCGAAGCCACCTTCCGCCTCGCCACGCCGCTGCGCAACTCGGCGCTGCCGTTGCCTTTCACCACGGTCACGCTCACCAGTTCGCAGGCCGAGGCCGCACTCATTATTTCTGATACGTTGCCGCCGGGTTTGTACTTCGTCACGGTCGAGTTGCACGACAAGTGTTGTGTCTATCCCGCCCTCACCGCCGACGGGCGCACGCGCGGGTTGGTGTACCTCGCGCCGGTGGTGGTGGATGATGGCTCGCGGGCCGCTCCACGGCCCTCCGTGGCCGACTTCGGCGCGTTGCGGCTGGTGCGGGGCACGGTAGCTTTCGTAGCGGGCGATGAGTTCACCGCGCAGTTGACGTGGCAGGCGACGACTGAAGTGCCGCGCAACTACACACTGGCGCTGCGCGTGCGCGATGTGGTGGGCAATGAGTGGGGCAGCGGCGGCGATGCGCAACCCGCGAATGGGTTTTATCCCACTACGCTGTGGCAGCTCGGTGAAATCGTCACCGACACCGTTCGGCTCACGCTTAACGGGCCGGGCGAGCCGCCGGGCGATTATCAACTTGCGGTGACGGTGTACGACGTGAGCACATTGCAATCACTCGGCACGGCGACTATTCCTTTCGCTCTCAACCGCCGCCACCCGCGTGAAGGCCGCGCCGCACAATTCACGCTCACGCCGACTCTGGCAATCGAAAAGGTTGAGTTCCCGGCGCAGGTGACGCAGGGTGAACAATTGCTGATTACAAATTACTACCTCACTGGCGCGCAACCCAACCCACACTATCGCGCGCGCTGGTCGCTAGACGCCCCAACAGGGCGTCTCTACGAAGCTGAACTTGCGCCCGGCTCACCCACCGACCGTTGGCCGCTCGACGCATGGCTCATCGGCAAAATGCGATTGCCCATCCCGAATGATCTTGCGCTTGGCGAGTATGCGTTGTCGTTGCAATTGATTGACGAAGCGGGGAATGCAGTGGGCAACGCCGCCAACGTGGGAACGCTCAACGTACAGGGCCGCGCGCGCGACTTCGCCGTGCCACCGGTGCAAACCGCAGTCGGCGCGACCTTCGGCGGGCAGCTCAAACTCGTCGGCTACGACTCAACGCAGACAAGCTCCGAACTCAAACTCCAACTGGTGTGGCAAGCCCTCGCCCAGCCACGCGGCGATTACAAATACTTTGTCCATCTCTTCAACCCGGTGGATGAGTTTGTGGCGACTCAGGCCGACGCCGTGCCGCGCAACTTCACTTATCCGACAACACAATGGGTGAAAGAAGAAGT
>JBQTJD010000766.1:0-2351 GCA_052387475.1 Anaerolineales bacterium
GGCGCGACGTGGCCGTGAAAGTGCTGCCGCGCGAATTTCTGCACGATCCCACCTTCCGCGCGCGCTTTGAACGCGAAGCGCAGACCATCGCCAGCCTCGAGCACCCAGCCATTGTGCCGGTGTACGATTTTGGTGAATAGGACGGCCAACCCTTTATCGTGATGCGGCTGATGTTAGGCGGCTCGCTCACCGACCGGCTCAAGACGACCGGCCCGTTACCCTTGGAAGAAGCGGCCCGCATCTTCAACACGCTCGCGCCCGCGCTCGACGACGCCCACGCGCACGGCATCATCCACCGCGACCTCAAGCCCGGCAACATCCTCTTCGACAGTCGCAATCAGCCCTACCTCTCCGACTTCGGCATCGTCAAACTCAGCGAGGGCAGCGCGGCCTTCACCGGCAGCGCCATTATCGGCACGCCCGCGTATATGAGCCCGGAGCAGGCCAAGGGTGAGCGCAACATCGATGGCCGCAGCGATTTGTACGCGCTCGGTGCGATCCTGTTCGAGACGCTGACCGGCAAGCTGCCGTATGAAGCTGACACGCCGATGGGCATCGCCATCAAACACATCGTCGAGCCGGTGCCGCGCATCCTCGACACCAATCCGAAGTTGCCCGCTGCGTGTGAAAGTATCATCAGCCGGGCAATGGCCAAAGACCGCACCGACCGTTTTGCAAATGCGCAGGCGATGGCGGCGATGCTGGCGACGGTCGCACGCGGGGAGTCGCTACCCGCTACGACGGTCGTTTCCCCAAAGGAAGCCGCTCCCACTCCTGCAATCACGGCTGCTGCGGCGACCGTTGCCCCGGCAACTACGGTTGCCCCGTCCCCCATCCCCTCGCCTCGTGGCCGTATCCCGACCTGGGCCTGGGCCGGCGGTGGATTGCTCGGCGTCGCTGTGATCGGCCTCGTGGTCGTGATGGGTGCGAACATGTTCGGCGGGAATGCGGCTACGCCCACACCGACCGACGCGCCGACGAGCGCCGTGCAGCCGACCGTACTCGTGGCGGTGACGCGCGCGCCGACGAACACAAACGTGCCGCCCACAGCGAGACCGAGTAATACACTTCGGCCCACACTCGTCCCGCCGACGAACACATCGCCGCCGCCCACCAACACACTGCCTCCGCCGACAAATACATTCCCGCCACCGACGCAAGGTCCGTCGGCTCGCATCACTGGCATTAGCGTCAGCGGCGACCAGTATGTTATTGCCTTCACGGTGAGCGGATATAACTATGGCTTGCCCGGCCCGCACGTGCATTTCTTCTTCAACACGGTTGCGCCGGAGCGTGCTGGAATCGGACTGCCGAACGCAGGGCCGTGGGAGTTGTACGGCGGCCCGAGTCCCTACACCACCAACGGGCCACTGATGGTGAGCATACGCGGTGCGGCCACGGCCATGTGCATCCTCGTCGCCAACCCCGACCACTCCATCCAGTTGAACACCGGCAACTGCGTCCCGCTGCCGTAGCGCTGCGGAGTCATTTCACCACAGAGAGCGCGGAGGACGCTGAGCTAGATTTTTCTCTGCGATCTCAACGTGCTCGGCGGTGAAAAAGATTCATGCCCAACCGCACCCTCCCGCAAGTCCTCAAAACCGAATTTGAAAATTACACCGCCCACAAGTTTCAACAGGATGTGTTGGCCGGCATCACCGTGGCCGCAGTGGCGCTGCCCCTCGCGTTAGCCTTCGGCGTGGCTTCGGGCGCGACGGCAGCGGCTGGCCTCGTCACCGCCATCATCGCGGGGATTGTGATCGGCGGGCTGAGCGGCTCCCCGTTTCAAATCTCCGGTCCCACCGGCGCGATGAGCGCGGTGCTGATTGTGTTAGCGCAACGCTATGGGCTGGCGGGGATATGGATTGCCGGCGCGCTGTCGGGCCTGTTGCTGTTGGCGATTGGGTTGCTGCGGCTTGGCCGCTTCATCGCCTTCATCCCTGCGCCCGTCATCACCGGCTTCACCAGCGGCATCGCCCTCATCATCGCCATTGGGCAGGTGGATAACTTCCTCGGGATGAAGACTCCGGCGCACGACACCGCCGCCGCCAAATTCATCGGCTACTTCCAGACAACCTTCGCCCCCGATTGGCGCGCGCTCACCGTCGGCGGGGTCGTCATCGCTGCGATGGTGTTGTGGCCGAAACAATGGAACGCGCGCTTCCCGGCCTCGCTGCTCGGAATTGTGCTGGCGACGGCGCTGGCGATTTTCATGCAATGGCCCGTCCCCGTCATCGGCGCCATCCCACAGACGCTCTTACTCGACGACCGGCTCTCCCTCGCTAACATCCCATGGGCGGGTCTGCAAGATTTCATTGCACCGACGCTCACCATCACCGCGCTGGGTGCAG
>JBQTJD010000767.1:0-4283 GCA_052387475.1 Anaerolineales bacterium
CATCACCCTTCCAGCAACAACGCTGGAACGCATCGTGCCCACGTCCGTGCTGGGGCTGATGACGACGCAGGCATTGTTGCAGAACGGACAGGGCGCCTACGCCTTGCCCGGGCCGTTGGCGGAACTCACGACGGCGGCAGCACCCAACGTTCAATCGCCCGAACGGCGCGCCATTGTTCGGAGCCTATACCGAGTGTTTCGGGCCTGGTTGCTGGTTTATTATTCGCCCGATGAACTGCTGACGTTGGGCGTAAAGTTTTGATAGGTTGATTGGGAATTTTGCACAAGGATAATGGGTTATGGAACAGATCGGCAAATCCGTCAACAGCTTTCTCGGCTCCGTGGTTGGGGTGGGATTGATTTGTTTTGCCTCATTTATCCTTTTATTGGCCAGCGCTCAATTGAACAGCAGCCGCCTGGGTGATCTGCTGGCAGGCGTGGCCGGCGAAACAGCCCGCACCGCCCGCACGGAAAGTTTTGTGTATTGGGGCCGGGTGGCCAGCGAAGTCGCCAATGGTTTCGGGCAGCCACTGCCGTCGCTCGGCGGCGGCGTGGTGACCACGCCCATCATTGTCGTGACGACCGGCCCGGCGCCTATTGCCACGGTCGCCCCGGCGCCGACACGCGCACCCGTCTCGTATGTGCGCAGCACACCGTACTCCGAAGGCGGGCTGTTGCTCTGGCGCGGTCTGGATGCGACGCAAACGCCGCTACCACTGGGGGTCAATCTCAACAATGTGCGCGATCAGGCCGTGTTTGCGCTTAATCAAAACCCCGGCGATTTGTTGGCCATCTGGCTCGCTAGCAAAATCAAGCAATGTGAGCCGCTTTACAATCAGATGGTACAGGCCAATTATCAAGACCCGGCGCAATCCGCAACCATTCGCAACGCGGCCGATGGTTTGCTCAGCCAGTGCAACCCGCGGTTGTATGAAGCTTACGCCCGCAAACGCTGGGCCGGCATCGCCCAATGGCTTTCAGCCACGCCGCTGGATTACGCGCAAGCGCCCACACAACTGGCCGGCTTGCGGCTGGTCATCGGTGGGAAGCTTGACGGCCCCGCCCGCACCAACCGCCCGCAAGATTTGGTGGAAGTGACCGTGCAATCCGCCTCGGAATTTGCCTTGCCAAGCATCACCTTCCGGCTCACCGTCGAAACGCTGGATCGCATGCTAGGCGCGAACGCGTGGCAGCTCAACGCCGGACCGTACACCGCGCCGGGCGAACTCTTCCCCGCCAACGCCGGCGAGCCGGCCCTGCCCACCGAAGCTGATCTCACCCCACCCGTGGCGCAGGCGGCGCTCGACACACAGGCGCAGGGTGCGGTGGTCGCGCCAAACCCGGGCCTTTACGTGGTACAGTCGGGTGACACGCTATATAAGATCGCGCGCACGTTTGGCATCAGCCCGCAGGCGTTGATCGACGCCAATCGGGCTACGGTCGGCTTCAATCCCGATTTCATTCAACCGGGTATGCAACTGCGGATACCGTAAGTCCGCCCACGGAGGGCAAGGAAGGAGACCGCGATGAGATCAAATCTTGAGCATTGGATTCGGACCATCAGCACCGACGTGCGCGCAATGTGGATTTTCATCTTCTCGTTGCTGATCGGGTTGGGGTTGTGGGCGCTGGCGATTTTCATCTGGCGTGAGCTATACAACTGGTTCGAATGGGTCACCGAGCCTACATTTCTGCTGACGTTCATCGTCATCCCCCTCCCCTATCTGGCTTACCAGAGTATCCTCAATCAAATCCGCGAGCACGAAGCGCTGGAGGCCATTCGGATAGAACTCGCCCGGCGTGAGGCCGAAGCCAAGGCCGAGGCGGCCACCGCACCTACCACCCAGACTACGAGCGACCAGAAAGAAAAAGAAAAACAAAAACGCGAAAAGGAGAAGCAGGAAACAAGCCAGCTCATCAACTGGCTGACCGGCCGGCGCACCGGCTGGCTCGATTGGTTGGGCAACAACGACCCGAACAACGGCACGTTTGTGTTGCTCATCATCTTCTTTTGGAGTCTGCTGTACTGGAATTGGCCCGGTATCGATGTAGACGCGAACACCATCTCAGTGTGGGGCTTGGTGACGATTTTCGGGCTGTACCTCATCCGCGCCACCCTGTTCCGTAAACCGAGCAAAGAGGTCTCGGCTCCCGAAACATCCAAAAGATAAACAGCCCGATATCCAACTCCACCCCAAGGGCGAGCCGGACGTCATTCGCCCCTTCTTCTTTCTGCTGCTCCTCCGTTCCGAATTTTTTATTTGGGGCCTATTCACTGCGCTGGTGATGATTGCAGCCTTTGCGGCCAACTTCTTCGGCTGGATTGATCTGATCGTTGCGGCGGCCATCATGACGCTTGCCGTCGTGGTCACCATCATCCGCTGGGCGCGCTACTTCCTCACGTATATGATTATCGATGTATACGGTGACGAGGGCAAAGGCAGCGTCACCGTGCAGCGCCTCATCCCCTCGCCCAATTTGCCGGAGAGCGTATCGATGAGTTTGCAGGATGCCGCCGAGGGCGTGGCCGAGGTCAATACCCTAGGCATATTCAATACCCTGATCACGTTGCTCCGGCTTGGCTGGCTGCGGGCATTCAGTATTGGGGATTTGAAGCTGCGGCCAAAAACCGGCACGGCGATGTTAGAAATGTTCAACATCCAGGACCCCGAAGGCGTGCGCGACCGGATTCAGGCCTACTGGAAGGTAAGGGCCAAGGAAAAAGCTGAGAAGGCCCGGCGCGATGAGGCCGAAGAACAGATTCGGCGCATGACGGTGGCGGTAGCCCAGGGCATGCGCTGGGCGGAGGATGAAAAATTCACTCGTTTCTTCCTCTCCAAGGAAGGCCCCGAGGTTCCGAAAAACGTGCCTTATGCCGATGAACCTTCACCGCCAAACCCACAACCGCCGGCCGCGGATCAATCTCAGACCGGCCCCCCATCGGCTCCACCCCCGGCCCCGGAACCACCGCCGCCAGGGCCGACCTCCAGAGGCCCGCAGGAGCCGCCGATGATTTCACCCCCAACCGGGCAAAACGGCAAGACCCCGCACTAAACACAATCGGTCGCATGCGCATGCGCCCGCCGTTTTCCCTGATTTCCTTCTTTTCCCGATTTCCTACGCCCGCGTATTCCACAATGGTTCGGGCACTGCTTGCATTTTATTCTCGAAACGAGCCATCACAAACAGCGCATCAGACAGGCGGTTGAGGTATTGCATGACGAATGGCCCGACCGGTTCGGCATGCAGGAGAGCGGCCACATCCCGTTCGGCGCGGCGACAGATGGTGCGAGCCACGTGCAGGTTGGCGGCGCCCACCGAGCCGCCCGGCAAAATAAAGTTGTCCAGCGGGCCGACGATTTCGTTCAACTCATCGATCAGCGCTTCAAGTTTTTCGACATGCCGCGCTTCGATTTGTGGGATTTTGTACTGCGCTTTGTCTTCTTCCACAAAACACAAATCGGAGCCTAGATGAAAGAGTTCATTTTGCATGGGCGGCAGGACTTGCATGAGCCGATCGCACAAACCGTGCGCCAGCGCCACACCGATCACCGAATTCAATTCATCCACCGTGCCATACGCCCATACCCGTGGCGAGTCCTTCGGCACGCGCTGGCCGCCGCCAAGGGCGGTTGTGCCACTATCGCCTTTGCGGGTGTAGATTTTTGTTAACCTGGGCATAGCTGCCTCGCTTTCTTTTTCATATCCGCCAGCCGGCTTCAAGTCTGGCGCAATTGTGTGACCAATTCCGCCAGCGAGCGACACTCACGCGGCGATTGAGCGCCGTTGACACGCCATACATCGCCATTCACTTCCACACGCAACGGCAGAGTGGCATCCGCCCAATACACTTCGTAACCGATGCGTTCAAGTGCACGGGCCGTCCACCGTGCTGCCAGCCCATCGCCGAACAGCGCGATAGGCCCGCACGAGTGCCGCACCACTTGGAACGCCCCCGCCATACTATCAAACTCCACACCTTCACTACGGAAGGTCGCCGCCAGCGCGCCGTTGAGGGCTAATTCTTCCGGCAAGCCGGTTACCACTTCGCCGCCGGCCGCCATCAGCCACAAGCGGTCGGCCACGCGCAAAGCTAAATCAAGGTCGTGCGTGGAAAGCAGGATCGCATATTGGCGTTCGCGTGCCAACGTCGCCAATAAATGCAACACATCCACGCGGCGCGGCAGGTCGAGGTAGGCCGTCGGCTCATCGAGCAGAAGCACCTGCGGCTCCTGCGCCAACGCGCGCGCAATCATCACCCGTTGCCGTTCGCCGTCGCTCAA
>JBQTJD010000768.1:0-10769 GCA_052387475.1 Anaerolineales bacterium
GCTCACGTCGGACCGTCACCCCAGGTTGACCCGGTGTCATCGTCCAAAGCGGTCGGCCTTGCGAAGGCTCTAATAGGAACACGGTCACCGCGTCCGCCGACAGCGCCTCAGTTTCATGGCTCACACAGGAGGCGCTATGCAAGTCTTTTTGGGTATCGATTGGAGCCACACCCATCACGACGCCTGTTTTCTCGATGAACGCGGCCAAGCGTTGAGCCGCCTGACTGTGCCGCATACGGCGGATGGTCTGGCGCAACTCGATCGGGGCCGCAAGCAATTGGGGATCGCACCGGCTGAGTGTCAGGTCGGTCTGGAAACGGCGCACACCTTGCGGATTGACTTTCTCTGGGATCAGGGGTATCCGCAGGTGTTTGTCATTCCACCCGGTGTGATCAAAAGTGCGCGGCGGCGTTATCGGCAGACCAACGCTCACACCGATCAAACGGATGCCTGGGTGATCGCCGATGTTTTACGCACCGACCCGGCCACGCTGCATCCGTGGCAGCCCGACGGTTTGATCGTGCGGCAACTCAAAGCCAAGGTCAGTCTGCTCCACTTCCTCACCAAGGAGATCCGCCGCTTGAGCAATCGGCTCGGGGCCGTCTTGGCCCGTTACTATCCGGCGGCCTTACATGTCTTTCATGACCTGGATGCCCCGGTCACCTTGCGGTTTCTACAGGCCTTTCCCACGCCGCAGGCCGCCGCGACCCTCACCCGCCAAGCCTTCGGCCAATTCGCGCGCGCCCAGCGCTATCGCCAACCCGACGCCGTTTTGTCCGCCGCCTATGCCCGGCTTCAGGCCAACTATCCGCTGGCTTCAGCGATTACGATAGCGGCTTATCGTGACGAAGCCCTGTGGTTGGCGCAACACTTACTCACCACGTGCGAGCAGAAGAAGTGCGAACTCGCACAACTCCAGGTGTTGTTTCAGCAGCATCCCGATCAGGCGCTCTTTGCGTCGTTCCCCGGCACGGGCGATTTTCTGGCGCCGGCCTTGCTCGCCAAGTTCGGCGATGATCGCCAGCGTTTCCCCGACCCGACCAGTGTGCAGTGTTTGGCCGGCACCTGCCCCGTGACTGAGCAGAGCGGCAAACTCCGGCGGGTGCGCTTTCGCAAAGCCTGTGATCATGAGTTCCGCCAGATCGCGCAGCAATGGGCCAAGGCCTCCATCGCCCAATCGAGTTGGGCAGCCACCGATTGGCATCATGTGCGGCAACACGCACGCTCCAGCAGTCACGCGTACCGCTGCTTGGCGAATCGTTGGTTGGTCGTCGTCTGGAAGTGCTGGCAATCGCGCCAGCCCTACGACGAAGCTGTTCACTTACAGAACCGTGCGCGCCGACTCGCCAAGCGCGCCTAGTTGATTGATAATTTGCACTAGCCGTGAGGCTCGATCGCCAGCACACGACGGGCAAGTCGCAAGGTTGAGCCTCACGGGCCAAGTGGTTCGCTTGGCACCGTCATGTTCACGCGCCTGTCGCGCAGATTGCCTGTTGACAAAGCGGTCCGACAAGTGCTACTCGCGCGTAAAGCAGAGTGATTGGTAATGCCCCGCACTCGCGGGTTATGCCCACGTTAGCCCGCACAGAGGGAGTTACTTCAGGAGTACGAATGTTTGGTCGCAAGTCAGAGTTAGAGCCTGACCAGCCTTTCTGGGTCGATGACCCAACGCCATATTCTCCGCCGCGACCCCGGCAGCATAATTTTCTGGCGCGCTTCTCAGTGGCGTTATTCGCGGTTTCTAATTTGGTCCGCTTCGCTCTGCTGATCGCTTTCATCGTCATAGCGCTCAAGTTTCCCTGGGCCTGGCTATTTGTCCTGCTTCAAGGTGGCCTCCTGCTGGCGCGTGCCTACTTCCCGCAATCCCTAGAAGCCAAACTGGCACGGGCCGCACAAATTCAGCAACGCGCCAAAACAAAGACTGGAGCTGCCCACATCGGAAGCGCTCTCCACACGGCCGGTCATCCACTCTTGCAAACCAATCAGCCAGTCGTCCTCGCCCTTACAGAAACAGAGTTGTCCTTCTACAGTTACACGAAGCCAATCCCAATCGACACAATCCGGGTCAATGACCTACAGTCTATTGAGACCGTGGTTTACGATGATGACCGCGTGCCGCATCTCGGTGTAATCGACAATATGGCTCAGGCGCTCCAGTTGACTTTTCCGTGGCGAGGCGGAACTTGCACCTGCTTATTCAGACGAATGTATAACATCCGGCCAATTGAATGGCATCAAGCTATCCAAACAGCCCGGTTGGTAAATGGGGCGGGCTAACAATGGCATGTGGGCGACGCTTCGCCACCCAGTGCCCATTCATTGTTCAGTCTCGACGGCTCGCGCGCCTGAACCCAACCGTTCGGTGGCGTTATGCTATTTGCTGTTCCACACGCGGTTGATCGGCGGCAGGCAGACAAACTTCGTGCCGATGGACCGTGAGAAAGGGTGAAACGCATGGCCCTCGAACTCTATATGCTTGGTTTGATCGTCCAAGATATGCCGGCAGCCCTGGCATTCTATCGACGACTCGGTCTTGCTATTCCCGACGGCAGTGAAACGCAGTCGCATGTCGAGGTCAAGATGGGCAGTGGGATGACCTTCTTTCTCGACTCCAAGCCGGCGCGCTGGGATCCCAAATTTGGTACGCAGTCTGATCCCGAGCCAAGCGCCGCAGGAGATCGATACCCCGTTATCCTTGAGTTCTATTTGAAAGAGCAGGCCGCTCTGGAAGCAAAATACACGGAACTCATGGAGTGCGGGTACCAGGGTTTTCGGGAGCCGTATGCAACGTCGTTCGGAATGCACTTTGCCATGGTCAAGGATCCGGATGGAAATACCGTTCTGCTCTCGGCTGACGCAGCGCCCAATCGACCGGCGAACCCCTAAGCATACTTGAAGGTTTCTGACCGATACCGACTGGAATTTCTTGAAGCGGTCCGGCTTTGCGACAGTATGTGATTGGGGTTGGGTTGAAATGAGCTACTTGTTCTCCATTGAAGAAAGGCAGGGCTTCCTTCACATCCACGTCACCGGGGAAAACACTCCTGAGAACGTCCGTCGCTACTTGCGCGAAGTCTACGAGGCTTGCGCCCGCACCCGTATTCGGTCGGTGCTTATCGAGGAGAACCTTGCCGGACCCAGTCTGGATCCTGTCGATGTGTATCGGATCACCACAGCGGCCAGCCCCGAAACTTCGCCGATCGTTTTGAAAATCGCTTACGTTGATGTTCAGACCCAACGTCCTTCGTCGAATATCAGACTAGGCGAAGCCGTTGCGCGCGACCGGGGAGTCAACGTCAGGGCCTTTCACACTGTCAAGGGGGCAGAAGAGTGGCTATCCAAAGGAGACGGGCCACACGAAGACTGAAAGACTCTCACTCCTCTCACAACGCCCCTTGCGGCATTTATCTCGTCGGCGCCGACCCGACCGTTAGCCCTCACTTCCCCCCACCCGGTTTCGTGTTCAGCGAGGTCTCCACATCGAACAGGATTTGCGCTGCTTCGTCCGGCGGCGCGAGGCGCGGTTGATAGTTGTCGTAGAGTTGAATGGGGATGAGTTCCACACCCTGCAACTGCTCACCGCGAAAAGTCGCTTTCAACATCACCCCTTGAATCGTGTACAGCGTCCCGTCGCTCCACTCCTGATCAAAGACAAAATTGCCGAGCGCGTAGGCGACGACTGAGCCGTTGGGCAAAGTCTCCACCCCCTGCACGTGGTGCGGGTTGTTACCGATGATGAGGGTCGCGCCCGCATCCGTCAGCGCCTGCGCGCCGAGGGCCTGCTCCCACGTCAGTTGCCCGGTGAACTCGCGGCCCCAGTGCGGCAACGCGATCACCACATCGGCCTGCTCTTTCGCGCGGCGCACCGCCTCGACATATACCTCTTTCAAAAATGGCGCTGCGCCCGGCGTGGCTTCATCCGCCCACACCTCGGCGTTGATGGCCGTGAAGGCGACGAAGGCAAAGCGCACACCGTCCACGGTGAGGATGACGGGCGCGGCGGCCTCGGCGAGGTTGCGGCCAATGCCCACCGGCTGAATGCCCGCCGCGCGCAGATGGGTGATGGTGTCGAGCAGCGAGTCATGCACGCAGCCGCGTTGCAAGCCGCAATCCCTGATGTGATTGGTCGCCGCCGCCATCACATCGAAGCCAGCGAACTGCATCCCCTGCACCACTTCCGACGGAGCCAGCAGGTTGCGATGAAACTCCGCGCACGGACTGGGCGGGTTGATGTCGGAGATCGAGGCGTCGAGGCTGCCGATGGTGATGTCGGCGGACTGCAAAGTCTCCGCCAGCGCGCGATAGGGCAACGCCATGTCGTTCGCCTCTTTCGCAATTTGATACACACAGCGCGCGGGATTAATGTCGCCGGTGAACAGCAGCGTGATCTCTGACGGCTCGGTAGGGGTCGCGTGCGCAACGCGCTCGTACGTTGCGGTGGGTGCGAAGCTCGGCTTCGCCAGTATCTGCGAGGTTGGCACGGGCAAATGCGTGGGTGCGGCAATTGCCGCGGCGGTTGCCACAACGGTTTCCGTGACGATGATGGGCGATGGGAGTGCGGGGGCCGCGCTGGCGGAAGTACACGCAGCGCACCATAGCAGCGTGCTGAGCGCTGCGAAAGCTGGGTGACGGGTTGGCATATCGCGGATACAGGCGAAGCGTGCGAACGTGTTCGCCTGCTGCGCACCGCTCCTACAGCGGAAAATTGCCGCCCATCAACTTGGTCGCCTTGTCCACTGCTTCTTTCAATATCTTTTCCTGAGCGGTCAATTCGGTGGAAAGGTTGAGGCCGGAGCGCATCGAGGCCAGGGCCTGGAGTTTGTTACCTTGCTTCACTTGCAAGTTGCTCAGCTTTTTGAAACACGCGGCGCGGGTATCGCGCTCACCCAACTGGCCGAACAGGTCAATCGCCTTCACGTACAAATCGGCGGCCACATCCACATGCCCGGCCCCATCGTGCGCGGCGGCGAGGTTGGCAATCGACTGAGCTTCACGCAATGTATCACCCAGGGTGCGGAAAAGTGCGGGCGTTGCTTCAACACTGGCGATGGCTTCAGCCCACTGTTCCTGCGCCATGTAGATCACACACAGGTTGTTTTGCATCTCGGCGGCGGAGGCCTGGTCGCCTTCGGCAGCGAATTGTTCGCGGGCGGCGGTGAAGGCTGCGACGGCTTCGGGCAACTGTTCGGCGCGAAAGTGGCGCAGGCCTTTTTCTTTGAGTTCACTCGGTGTCATAGGATTGCGTTTCGCGCTAATTCGCGAAATTCGATGCAACTATGTCAGGGGGCATTGTCCAATCGAAAACCATGACCGCGCACGGTCGCCACGAACTGATAGTGTGGGTCGCCTTCAGCTAACCGGTCGCGCACCCGGCGCACCAGCGCATCGATGGCCTGTTCCGAAACACCATCATCGGCGGACTCGGGCCAGACCGTTGCCACAATCTCCTCGCGGGTGCAGACTTTGCCCGGTCGTTCGTAGAGCAATTGGAGAAAACGGAATTGCGGGCCGGAGAGTGGCGGATCAATCTCGTGGTCGCCCACCCAGACGCGCCGCGAGGCATTCTCCATGCGAAGGCGGCCAGTGGTGTGGGCGGTGGTTTCCGCAGCGGCTTCCGCCCCGGCCAGCATTTGCGCCAGCGGGCTGTCGGCGCGCAGCGGCATGGTGGCATCCGAACCGACAAAAGCTAATTTCGCCACCAGCGCCACTTGAACCAAATCACCATCTTGCAGGCGGACCGCCCCTTCCACCGGTTTACCGTTGAGGTGCGTGCCATTCTTGCTGCCCAGGTCTTCGAGGGCATACCCATCCTCCAGCCGAACAAGCGCCGCGTGTGCCCGGCTCACTTGTCGGTCGGGTATGACGATGTCGCAATCCGGCTCACGGCCAATGATGTGGCGCTCCTTGGTCAGCGCCCAGCGTTGCCCGGCGGCCGGCCCGCTTTGAGCGATGAGCATTGGGATGTGTTCGTCACTTGGCATGAGGTGTTTTGACTTGCGGTTATAATACCCCCGTTACAGGCCAGAATCAACGCGGGCGGCTCATGAGTTGACGCGGAGCCAACTCACGCCGGAGCATGCCAGCATATCGCACGGCACGCCCGCCCCTCCCTGCTCTGCACTGAGATCAATCGAGGCAACACATGTTCCCGCCATTACAGGTCGGGGATGTTCTGCGTGGGCGCTACCAAATTGTGCGTCGCGTGGGACAAGGCGGCATGGGCAGCATCTATCAGGCCGCCGACCTCCGGCTGGAAGGCCGCCTGTGCGCGGTCAAAGAGATTCAGACCGACCCCGGGCTGAACGTGAAAACACAGGAGCAGGCGCGTGAGCAATTCTATCGCGAAGCCTCGGTGCTGGCGCGTCTCGATCACCCCAATCTGCCCAAAGTTTCCGACTACTTCTCCGAAGGCGACCGCGATTATCTGGTGATGGATTTCGTCCCCGGCCGTGACTTGAAGGAAATTATGGATGAGGCGCGGCAGAACGGGCGCTTTCTGGCGGAGTCCGACGTATTGGATTGGGCGCACCAGCTTTTGGATGCGTTGGAATTTCTGCACCGGCAAGACCCGCCGGTGGTGCATCGCGACATCAAACCATCAAACGTAAAGCTCACGCCCGATGGGCGGCTCAAGCTGGTAGATTTTGGATTGGTGAAACTGCTCGGGCCGGAGGAGCGGACGGTGACGATTGTGCAGGGGCTGGGCACCGTGTATTACACACCATTGGAGCAATACGGCGGTGACACCGGCAACACCGACGCCCGCTCCGACATTTATGCCTTCGGCGCCACGCTCTATCACCTGTTAACCAATGAGCCGCCAGCCGAAGCCAAGCAACGCTTTTTGCGACCGGAAGCCCTCAGACCGCCGCGCTCGCTCAACCCCAATCTTTCAACCCGCACCGAGCGAGTAATTCTGCGGGCAATGGCTATGCACCCGGATGGCCGTCCGGCGGATATCACCGTGCTGCGGGAGGCGTTGCGACCTGAGACAGGCGGCCTGGGAACCGGGCCGCTCAACGCCGTACGCGATGGTGAGACGATTGTGGTGCAACCGACCATCCGTGTGCCCGTGCCTTCAGCGGACGCCGACCGCTGGCTGCTCGGGGCGATCGGCCTGTTGCTGGCGCTCGCCGCGCTGGCAACCTTCATTTTGCCGATGTTGTAGGGCACGGCCTGCCGCGCCCCTACTTTCGTTGTTGCCTCATCCAATACCACCCGGCGGTCAACGCCGCGGCGGTCCCCATCACCATCGCAATAAACGGCGCTGAGCGCGGGAAGGTCAGCGTCATCCAATTAGCGCCCGGCAGACCAAAGGCAATGTAGTTGTAGCTCGCCACCACGCCCACCGCGCCGAGTAGGGCCAAACGCAACGCGTAACGCCGGTTGCCGTTGCCAAGCCGGTATCCGCCGAGTGTGGCCACCACCACCCCCACGATCATCAACACGAAATCCATTGGCTCTACCCGGAATAGGCCAGGCGTCACCTCGCCAATGCGCAACTCGGGCGTGACGGTATTGGTCGGCGTTGGGGGCACAGGCGTCTGGGAAGGGATGGGCGTGACTGTTGGCGTGTTAGTAGGTGGCGCGATCACCGTCGGGCCGATATTGGCCCCCGGCTGCACGAATAACCGGATGATGTCGGCGCGGGCTGCCGGCGTGACCACCGAAATTTCAATCAAGCCGGGCTTGTCTAGCAGGAGGCTGGTGTTGGCCACGCCGTCCATCGTCAGTGCATCCAAAACGCTATCGCCCAACACCTGGGCATCTTCCCCGGTGATGACCACGCGGAAGCGGACGGCTGTGCCGTCGGGGGCCGTGTTGCCGTTCTCATCCACGATGACAGTCGAGCGCAAGTACAGCGTGTCGCCAAATCTCAATTGCACCGTCGGCGTGAGCGGTTGGGTCGTCGCCGAATCACAGGGCGTGTTATCGGGCATTGAACTCACGCACAACTGAATAGTTTGATTGATCGTGGGCGCGATGACGGCGGCCAGGTTGTAGCCCACGCTATCCACCGTGACCGGCGAGTGTCCCTGCGGCAACAACTCACGGAAGAGCAAGCGCGCAGCCACCTCCACAAAAGGCGGGGCCGGGCTGTACAACGCATAGAATGCCGCCAGCTTGCTCAGGTCGGTCGTATCCAGATAGTACGGCGCGCCGAAGGCGAAGACGACCAATCGTTTTGTCGCGGCCAGATCGGCACGCTGGCTGAGCAAAGCCCGCACCAAATCGCTGTTTGGCGTCGTCGAAGAAATATCTTGCATCGCAAACACAATCCACGTGGCCTGCTGCAGCGCGGTCTCAATGGCCGATGGCTCCGGGGTTGGCGTACCAGGCTCCGGGGTGGGTGCGGGATTGGCGCGCGCGAACAGATACACGCCCAGTTCATCAAAACTAAAACTCTGCAGGTTATTGGGATTGATTTGATTGGTGCTACCGTAGAATTGCAGTTCCGCATTCTCCAGTGCGCGCTGCTCCAGCACGGGCACGGCCAGACACTCGGAGCATTGACGCACGGTGCGCGTATCGGTAATGAAGAGCAAGCGGTCAGTGCGTGCGGGTGCAACCGGTAAGCTCTCCTCCGAGGGATAGATGAGCGTCGCCACATCTTGCGCGAGTTCCAGCACCAATGCGCGCCCCTGCCCCACCACGCCCAAATCCCGCTCAGCCAGCACACGCTCAGGCTCGAACGCCCCACCGTACAAGCGCAACTTGAGAGCGAGAATGCGTTCGACGGCCGCATCGACACGTTTGGCAAAGGTCGGATCGGAACCATACAACGATTCAAACGCCTGCAAGGTCGCCTCGATGTTACGGGCATGATCGGCGCTCGGGTTAAGGCCGAAGTCCGCCAGATACAGCACATCGTTTCCGGCAAACAATGCGTCGCGCGCAATGCGGGCCGCGTCGAACCGCCGCTCGCTCGGGTCATAGCGGCGTACGATGGCCCGCGCTCCCAACGACTCGCTGACGGTCACGCCACCGCCATCACGCCACGTTTTAAAGCTCCCCTCCAACAATTCGGTGAAGGCGCGCGGGTCCAGGCTGATCGGTTCAGTCGTCTCGTACAGGTTACCTTGCAAGCACTGAAAACGGATGTGGCCGGACATCAACGCATCGGTGACGCCGGCTGCGCCGGGCGCGGCATCGGTCACCGACGCGAACGGCTTCAAATCAATCTGCTGCAACTGATCCGGGCACTTACGGACGATAGGCACTTCGGCCCCGTCGGGGTCGCGATCAATGCTGCCGCGACCGGGGAAATGTTGCGCGACGACAGCTATGCCATTCTGTGACCCGAGTTGCACGCCGCGAATATACGCGCGGCCAAGTTGGCCAACCCAAAACGGATCGCCACCGAAGACTCGTGACCCCAAATCGCCCTCGCCCCGTGGCCGAGGCGTCTCCATCACGTCGAGCGCCGGGCCGAGAAGCAAGTTCACGCCCAGCGCCGCTAGCTCTGTCCCCGCAATTTCGCCGATGGCTTGAGCGTGCGCCTCCGACCAGGCCGCGCCGATGGCCATGGGGCTTGGCAACGGAGTCAGACCGGAGCGAATTTGGCCGACCCCGGAATGATCCAGCGCGACGAACAGCGGGACGTATTCCGGCGCGGTGGCTTCGGGCGCATCGCGAACTCCCTGCGCCGCCACGACCGCGACGTTTTGCAGCGCCTGGGTCAGCTGTTGAACCTGGGCCGGGGCATTGACCGTGTCGGTGATGTTGTCGTTCGCCGCTACTAGCACCACCCCACCGATCCGATATTGTGCGATCAACCGTTCAATATCGCTGCCAGCCGTGATCGAAGAGCCATAAAACGTGACAAGGAAAAGTTGCCCGACGCGCTCCGCCGGGCTCATGCGCGACAGCATGTCACGAGCCGCGCCGACCTGGGCCTGTGTTGGGGTTGCATTGGAAGCCAATATGAGTATGAGGTTTATGACCAGCCAGATGTGTAAGAGCTTCTTCACCGGCGCGGATTGTACTCGCGCGAGAGGAGAAAATCCACCGAAGAAGGTGTGGAACGCTGAAGACGTTGACGTTCCGCTGATTACACTGATCAGCGTTCTATTCTCGCAGCCAAGTATGCGGTCACAGCATCGACCGGGTCGTGCGGGCTGAACCAACGAATGTGTGGGTCGGTGAGCTTGAACCAGTTGGCTTGCCGGCGCACAAAGACGTGGGTGTCACGCTTGATGCGCCGCACCGCTTCGGCCAGATCGCACTCACCGCGCAAGTACGCGCCGATCTGCCGATAGCCCAGCGCCGACATGGCGGGCAATTCCCAGTGATAGCCTCGATCCGCCAGCCCGCGTACTTCATCCACCAACCCTGACGCTAGCATCGCCTCCACGCGCGCGTCGATGCGGGCATATAGCTCAGCGCGCGGCAAAGTGAGGCCAATGGTAGTGATGGCGTACGGTGGTGGGGATTTGCGCCGCTGAGCGATGAAGGACTGACCGGTGGTGAGCACAACCTCCAGCGCGCGGATGATGCGACGCGGGTTGCGAAGGTCGATCTGCGCAGCGGAGGCCGGGTCGGCGGCGGTGAGCCGGGCCGCGAGGGAGGCCACGCCCTCACGCGCCAACCGCGTCTGCAATTCGGCCCGCAACGCCGCCGAGGGTTCGCCGCCGGGCGCCTGCCAACCCTCGGTGATGGCGCGGATGTAGTGGCCCGCGCCGCCCACGAGCAATGGCACCCTGCCGTGTGAAGCGATGCGCGCGATCGCGCGCATCGCTTCGCCCTGCACCTGCGCGAGACTCCCCGGC
>JBQTJD010000769.1:0-3235 GCA_052387475.1 Anaerolineales bacterium
TGGCAGAGACTGTGATCAAGCCGAAGGCCTGACCCGACAGGCTCTACCCCTACGCACTGTGCGCGCCGGATCACAGGTCCTGGGGTCGCTCGGACAGCCGAGCACTTTCGGGCGCGAGTACCCGACACGGCTCTACACAAACCGATTTCATAATCCGGAGTGGGCGGGTCGTTTACGAGTGCCGAGGGGGTCTCGCAGGCCCACATTGCCTCTCACGCCAAGAGCCTGCCGGAAGGACAGGCTCTTGGCGCGCATGGCACGCGCATCCGAAACCTGAACAATTTCCACAAAATTCCCTGTTGACAACTAAGCAATTTTGAATATGATAAAAACGTTTCCGGTATCGTTACCGGAAACGTTTCCATAAACTATTTTCGTTTGTTTTACACTTATGAAGTCGAAAACAGCACAAGCCACGATTTCTGATGTCGCACGGGCAGCCAGGGTGTCTGTCTCAACCGTGTCCCGCGTACTGAACAACAAAGACGACGTCGGCGCTGAGACAAAGGAAAAAGTGCGGCAGGCGGCAAAGGAATTGCGCTTCTCTCCTAGCCTGGCCGCCAAAGGCATGCGCAGCCGCACCACCCACGTCATTGGGCTGGTACTGCCGGAAGTTACCGAACCGTTCGAGCTGGCCGTCATCCAGGGCGTCGGCTCCGCCATCCGAGGCTCCGGATATGACCTGCTGATTTACGCAGCCGATAATCCCCCACTGAGCCGGCGCGCTTCCTGGGAGCAGGAGCATGTGGCGCTCTTGAGCAGCGGCCTGACCGATGGAAACATCGTCGTCACGCCGGCGGCCTCCACTTTCCCCGAGAAAGCGCGCATCGTCGTCATTGACCCGAAGGATGAAGGGGCCAACGTCCCCTCCATCGTCGCCACCAACCGCATGGGTGCGCTGGCGGTGATGGAGTATTTGGTCGGCTTGGGTCATCGCCGGATTGGCTTCATCGGGGGGCGTTCGGATGCGCTCAGTGCAATGCGGCGGTTCGAAGGCTACAAAGACGGTTTGACCACGGCCGGCCTGCCCTACGACCCGGCCCTGGTACAGAGCGGCGACTACACGCGCCAGCGTGGGCAGGAGGCCGCGCGCCAGTTGCTGAGTCAGCCAAACCCGCCGACGGCTATCTTCGCGGCGAATGATGCCTCGGCCATGGGCGTCATGGATATTGCCCAGGAGCTTGGGTTACGCATCCCACAAAGTCTATCGGTGGTCGGGTTCGATAACATCCCCGAAACCATGCGGGTGACTCCTCAACTCACGACGGTAGACCAGTCCATCCAGGAGATGGGCGCTCTCGCAACGCGAATGCTCATTCGGATGCTCCAGGGAGAAGAACCGAAGTGTCTGCTTTGTAAGGTGCCAACCCACTTGATTATGCGTGAGTCGTGTCAGGCAATTCCAGCTCAGTGAAACTTCAGTGAATTTTGATGACAGCGTGTGGATTGAACCGCCAACGACGTTGAATGTCTGCTGCACGGCCTGACCACCAAAGGTAAGGGCCAGCGAACCGGCCAAGGCACACTGGCCCTACCTTTGATGTCTGGCGCCCTCTCTCAGAAAGGAGCACCAACACCTCGATTATACGCGAAAGCTCTCCTCACATTCACCGCGCGTCATACGTTTAGGTGTTTGCGCCGTCGCCGGCGACTCGCCAATAACGAGTTGCATATCGTCGGCGTAAGCCGCAATGTTACACATCCAGATTTCTGGAGGAGATAACCATGACAAACCGCAGTCAAAGTCTTACTCGGCGTGATGTATTGAAACTGCTCGGCGTCGGAACGGCCGGGGCAGTTCTGGCCGCTTGCGCTCCGCAGAGCGCCGCGCCGACCTCTTCCGCCGCCACTCCCCTGGCGTCTGGAACCGCCGCCAAACAGACGATCAAGGTGACTCTGTGGACCCACGTTTCTCAGGACGAGCGGAACTGGTTCAAGAGCGAGTGGGCGACGAGCGCCGCTAAAAACGCGCCGGAGTATGACGCCCAATTTGAAATCGTTCCGTTTGCGCACGGCGACCTTCATAACAAAGTGCTGGCGAACATGTCGGCGGGCCAGGAACTGCCCGATGTCATGGCGCTGACGCACGATTTCTGGGGCAGGTTTGGCAAAGGTAGCATCGTCGAAGACAACCTGGCGACGATTGACGACATCATCGCCGACGTGAAAGACCAGGCCGTGGGCCTATCGCCCTGGTCGAAGGCCGGTAAGCATTATGGGATCCGCCAGGACATCGCCACGACCGCTTACTGGTATCGCGAAGATTTACTCGCGGCGGCCGGAGTCACTGCGCCCATCGCGACCTGGGACGATTTCCTGGCTGCCGGGAAGGCGCTCAAGTCCCCAGCCAAATACATGATGCCAGTGGTGATTGACAACCTGTTCTTGAACTTCCCAATGATCTCCCAACTCGCTGGCGCTTATTGGACCGAGGACGAGAAGTGGAAACTGAACACCCCCGAGGCCCTGGAAGCCATCACTTACCTCAAGAAAGGGCTGGATGAGAAAGTCTTCTTCCCCGTCTCGCAGGGCGATTTCTGGGGCAGCAAGTTCTTCGCTGGCGGCGAGGTGGCCGGCGCCGTCATGCCCTCCTGGTATGGCACCTTCGTCCTCTTCCCCGCAGTGCCCGATCAGAGCGGCAAATGGAAAGTTCAAAATCTGCCCCGTTGGGGAAGCCGTGGCCACACGTCTTCGTCCGTGTGGGGCGGCACAGGGTGGGTGTTCAACAAGAAAAGCCCAAACGTTGACGTCACCAAGAAGATCGCCAAGGGTATGTTCTTTGACACCGATGCCCGCGTCCGGTACGCGGAAGTCTCGAAGAACCTACCCGCCTGGCAACCGGCGCTGGCCGATGCGCGGGTCAAGGATTTGAAGGAGCCTTTCCTCGGCGGACAACCATGGAACCAGGTTTTCTTTGAGGGACTGACCGACAGCGTCCAGGCGATTCAAAACGTCCACGATAACGAAATTCAGCCGATCTTGGACGAAGGTTGGACCAACCTGATGGCCGGCAAGCAGACACCTGAGGCATTCATCAGCAGTGTTGACAAGCAGTTGAAGGACCTCGGGATCGAGCTGGCCACGGGATAGCTTTCGTCACAGCGTGCCGCAACGCGCGTGCGTGGCGTTGACCGGGAAAGCGTTTCCGGTGGGTGTGTGAACGTACCCCCGGAAAAGCCCCTAGGCAACGAGGAGAAAGACATTAGCCAGAAAACTATCGCTATCAATTAAAAAA
>JBQTJD010000770.1:0-5153 GCA_052387475.1 Anaerolineales bacterium
GGCGACGTGCGGCCTATTGAACCACCCATTGAAGTAAAGCCCGTGCGGTGAGCCGTGAAGCGTGTTCCGTCACGCGTGATGACATGCACTTCACCGACACCCATCAACGATAAAATGCAGCCTGCACAACCTCGCTTGCCCAGTTCGGATTTCGAGCCTAACGATCCTGTCACCGTCGAAGCGCGGCGGAAGACAAACGGTCTGGCGAATAAGCTTGATCCACAGGATCGGGCTGTGCACGATTGGTATCGTTTCGTGTTGTCTTACCCGGCTCACCTCGTTCGGGAATATCTAACCGAGTTCGGTCTAGACGAACGAAACACTGTGCTCGACCCCTTTTGTGGTACTGGCACAACGCTAGTTGAGGCCAAGCGTTTGGGGGTGCCTTCCGTCGGCCTGGAAGCGAACCCATTCGCCCATTTCGCCAGTACGGTCAAGACGAGGTGGGATGTAGACGCTGATCTGTTTGAAACCCAGATTCAACAGATCGCGGCACACGTGGTGGATGAGCTTCGTGCTGATGGGCTCGAGGACCAGAACGCCTTTGGAAGTATGCCGCCGTTGATGCCGTTGCGAACACTGGAGCCGGATGCGGCGGCCTTGTTACTAACGGATTCTATTAGTCCTATCCCATTGCACAAGACGCTCGTTCTGCTCGATCGATTACGCGCGCACCAACTTGAGCCGTACTACGGCCATGCACTACTCGCTTTGGCAAATGCGCTGGTATATTCAATTAGTAATCTACATTTCGGGCCTGAAGTTGGGGTAGGCAAGATCAAGTTGGATACCCCGGTCGTTGGCGTTTGGGCAGCCGAGGCGAAAAAGATTGCCAAAGACCTTCGCTTGGTTCGGGGTTATCCGCGCGTGCCGGCCCAAGTCTATTCAAGTGATGCTCGGCAGATCAATCAAGTGCTAGAGCCAAATTCGATTGAGGCTGTTATTACTTCCCCGCCTTATCCCAATGAAAAGGACTATACCCGGACGACACGTCTTGAGTCCGTCATATTAGGCTTCATAAACAACAAGACTGAACTTCGGGCGCTTAAGCAGAAGTTGATCCGGTCCAACACTCGGGGTGTCTACAAAGACGATCGGGATGACGATTGGGTCACTAATCAGGCGGGGATTCAACAGATCGCAAAATCAATTGAAGAGAAAAGAGTAGCGTTGGGGAAAACGTCGGGCTTTGAAAAACTATATAGCCGGGTGACGCGCCTGTACTTCGGTGGCATGGCTCAACATCTTGCCGAACTCCGTCAGGTACTCCGGCCTGGAGCACGGCTCGCCTATGTCGTCGGCGATCAAGCCTCCTATTTTCGTGTCATGATTCGTACCGGTCAATTGTTGGCCGATATCGCCACCGGGCTGGGTTACGAGCTGGTGCGCATTGATTTGTTTCGGACTCGGCTGGCTACAGCGACGAAAGAGCAGCTACGAGAAGAAGTGGTTATCCTACGCTGGCCGGGGTGATGGACCTATGACGATAGAACCAAACCGTTATTCCAAAATCATCCACGCCATCTTTGCCCAAAAATACCGCAAAGGGGCGGAGGAGATTGTCTTTGAACGAGCCGATTTTGCGACGGCAGCGGCCAAATTAGGGATTGCCCTGCCAAAGAATTTGGGGGATATCCTTTACTCGTTCCGCTATCGACAGACGCTGCCAACTCAGATCGTTGGAAAAGCGCCCCAAGGCAAAGCGTGGCTGATCCGACCGGCCGGACGCGCCCGCTATAAGTTCGTTTTGGTAGACATTCGCCAGACAGAGATCATACCGTCGTTGGTGCTGGCTGAGACAAAAATTCCCGACGCCACGCCCGGCTTGGTCAAACAGTATGCGTTGGACGACGAACAAGCGCTGCTGTCTATGCTCCGGTATAACCGCCTCATCGACATTTTCACGGGCCTGACCTGCTACTCGCTACAAAACCATCTCCGCACCACTGTCCCCGAAGTCGGTCAAATCGAGACCGACGAAATCTATGTCGGTGTTGACCGGCGCGGTGTGCACTACATCATCCCGGTGCAGGCAAAACGCAAGAAAGATCGGATAGGAATTGTTCAAATCGAGCAAGATATGTTGGCTTGCTCGAAAAAATATCCGGGCCTGGTGTGCCGACCCATCGCGGCGCAATTGATGGCGAACAATGTGATCGCACTCTTTGAATTTGAACAGAATCAGGATGGTGTGCGCGTGTTCCTGGAGCGACACTACCGGCTGGTTTCACCAGACGAGTTGTCGCCGGATGAGTTGGCGACCTACCACTCACGGACACCGTGAGGCAACTCTATGCACTTCACCGACCTGCTCGGCCTCATCTCTGAAAACCTCAATCGCCGCAAGGCGCGCGTGGCGCTGACCGCCATCGGCGTCGTCATCGGCACAGCGGCGGTGGTGGTGCTGGTCTCGCTCGGCATCGGCCTCCAGCAGAGCGCGACGCAAAACCTTTTCGGCATCGGCGACCTGACGCAGATCAACGTCTACCCCCAGTTCGATTTTCCCGAGGGTGGGCCCGGTGTCGCAGTGCCGCTCGGCGGACGGGGCGAACAACCCCAACAGCAGGTCGCGCTCACCGAGATCAAACTCAAAGAACTGGCCGCCATCCCGCACGTCGCCGTCGTCATCCCGCAGGATTACATCCAGGCGCAGACCGTGATCAAAATCGGACGGCTGGAGGGCTACGTCAACATCGTCGGGGTGGGGGTGGATGATCTGGAGAAGATGGGGCTGAAGCCGCAATCCGGCTCACTTAAGCTGGAGAAGGGCGTCATCCTGATGGGCATCCAGGTGCCGACGCCCAACTTCTTCTACGATCCGCGCCAGCGGCCCGGCCAGCCGCCGCCCGAAATCCCCGACCTGCTCGATAAGCAAGTGCAATTGGTGGTGACCAAATACACGCAGGATGGGCAGCCGGTGAACAAGAATGTGCCGCTGCGTGTGGGCGGCATCATTGCGCAGAACGGCGGCCAATCCGATTACTCAGTCTATATGCTGCTGTCCGAAGTGGATGCGCTCAGCGGCTGGGCGCAGGGCACCCGCATCAACCGCGCCAAGACCGGCTACAACCAAGTCATCGTTAAAGTGGATGAGGTGAATAACGTGCTCACCGTAGCCGAGCAGATCAAAAATTTGGGCTTTCAGGCCGACACGCCGCAGGAGTATGTCAGCAGCATCAACAACTTCTACGTCATCCTGCAAGTGATCTTCGGCGGGGTGGGGGCGATTGCGCTGTTGGTCGCCGCCATCGGGATCGCGAATACGATGACGATGGCGATCCTCGAGCGCACGCGCGAAATTGGATTGATGAAGGCCATTGGCGCGACCAACCGCGATGTGCTCAACGTCTTCCTCGGCGAGGCGGCGGGCATCGGCTTTCTCGGCGGGTTGGGTGGGGTAGCGGTGGGCTGGGGCTTTGGGCAAGTGGTGAATGTGCTGGCGCTGGCATACTTCGCCGGGCAGGCCACCCAGCCCGGTTTGGGCGGGCCGCCGCCCTCCGTCGCTGTGGTCACCCCGGCGTGGTTGATGATCGGGTCGCTCGTGTTTGCCACGTTCATCGGGCTTTTGTCCGGCCTGTACCCGGCGTTGCGCGCGGCGACGCTCGTGCCGGTGATGGCACTGAAGTACGAATGACCAAACATCTCGTCCTCGTCGCCGGCAACATCGGCGCGGGCAAGACCTCGCTCACCGAGCGCCTCGGCGCGCGGCTGGGCTGGCGCACCGCGTTCGAGTCCGTGTCTGACAATCCCTACCTGGCCGACTTTTACGCGGACATGAGGCAGTGGTCGTTTCATCTGCAAGTATTTTTCCTCGGCCATCGCGCGCAGCAACATCTGGCGCTGGCCCAACTGCCCGAATCGGCCATCGCCGACCGCAGCATCTACGAGGACGCCTACATCTTCGCCCGCGCGCTGCATCACCTTGGCAACTTGAATGAGCGCGATTACGCCGCTTATCGCAGTGTGTTCAACTTGATTGTGAATGAGTTGCCACACCCTGACTTGTTGCTGTACCTCAAGTGCCCGGCGCCGGTGCTCATCGACCGGATTCGTAGCCGCGCCCGCGACATCGAGACCGGCATCTCCGCCGACTACCTCGCCTTGCTCGACTCGTTTTACGAAGATTGGATGCAGAGCTTCAGCTTATGCCCGGTGCTGACCATCCGCTCGCAAGACCTCGACTTCGTGAACAGGCCCAAACATCTCGACATCGTCGTGGAGCGGATTCAAGCCAAGCTGGCCGGCAAAGAAGATGTGATCTTTCCGCCGAATGGCGAGTAAGTTCCCTCCCCTTTGCCGCCGTTGTTGCAGCACAGGGGATGTTAGGGTGGGGCAGGCCGCACCTTCCTCCAACCAAATTCCCCTCGCCAAACCGGCGCGTTCGGCGCAGAATCTGGTTATGCCACACGCCCGTGCCATGATTCCCGAAAGCTGGGCGACGAAGGGCAGTTGCCCGTTGTGCGCGCACAACCCGTTGCGCCATCGCCCCGCGCTGGAGGCCGATCAATTGGCCTGCCCGCGTTGTGGGGTTGCCTTTGAAGTGGAGGATGGCGGGCCGCACGTGCGGCTGATGGTGTTGCCTTCCGCAGTGAGTGGCGGGCCGGATGGCGAGTGGCGGACACCGAAGGCGGCGCGGGCGTGGGTGAGGGGTGTGTTTCAGGCGGGGCCGCCGGCGGAAACGCATGCGGAGCCGCAACCGCAAGAGTCGCCGGAACAGTCCGAATCGCAACCGCAAGTAGAGTCGCAGTCGAAGATTCAATCCACTCCCGCAGAAGTGCCGCCGGAGCTGTTGGCGCGGGCGCGGCAACTGCTTGAATTGGGTCATCCCCCACCGCAGATTCAATCGGTGCTGGAGCGCTCGGGCGAGTGGACGCGCGAACAAGTGCAGGCGGTGATGGAAGAATTGCTGCGGTTGTACGCCGAGCGGCGCGCCAAACAACGCCGCACCCTGGCTATCGCGGTGAGCGCCATCATCGGGCTGACATTGATCTTCGCTGTCGTGATAGCGTTGCTTATGCCCACATCCGGCGTGGCAGCCCCGGCCCCGTTGGAAAAACAATCGAGCGGAGTGGCCGGAAGCGTGCCGGGCGCTGAGTCCAATTCAGCCACGGCCCAACCCACGGCGGCCTCATGGCTGGATGAACTGGCGCGAC
>JBQTJD010000771.1:0-4871 GCA_052387475.1 Anaerolineales bacterium
GACGGGCCGCACAACATCCTTGAAATCCGGCCCGACGCCGACACACACGGAGCGAGCCAGCTCAAAACTGATGACCTCGACCTTTTGAGCGTTCTCAACCGCCAAGCTAAGTCCTGCACGCGCCTGATCCCGGTTGCCCAATCGCGCGTCGGTGCGCGCATCCGCCAGTGCCCCAAGCGCCAGATTGGCGTAGTCCACCGGGTTCTGCGAGCACACCACCGGATAAGGACGCCCCGACTCCGAAATGTAGCTTTTCCACTCCTGCCAGGTGAGGTTGCGGCCCGACAATGAACAGGCGCGGGCTTCGGATGCCTCCAGGCCAACCGACAACATCGAAATGCTGCCATCCGCATCGCCGGCCAGCAGGGTCTCCCCATTTGGGGTAAAGGCCAGGTGCTCGACTCTCTCATACGGAAATTCCGCGATGAGTTGACGTTTGAGCACATCCCACATCGCAATGTGGCTCGCACTGCTCGAGGCCAGCACCCAGGCGCCGCCAAACCGGCCGAACGCCAGGCTGTGCACTTCGGTGGTGTGACCGCTCAATGGCCGCCGCACCCCGGTTTCCGTGTTCTGGACGATGACCTCTCCGCTCGCATCGCCGGAGGCCAGCCAGATGCCGTCGGGGCTATAGGTGAGGGCCGTCACCGCGTTCTGATGGATTGTCCGCTCAATGGTCACCACCTCACCGGCCGACAACTCGATATGAGCAATCGAGCCGTCGTCCAGTCCTACGGCCATCAGTCCGGTAAACGGGTGCACGGCTAAGCTCTGAGCGGTGATCGTGATTGCCCCCACGGAGAGCGTCCGGCTGACAGGCGCGCTCCCCGTCAAGTCCCAAATCTGCACTTCACTGGCGCGGAACGTTTGAATGGTGTCGTCGAAGGCGCCGTAGAGCGCGGTCAGCGACTGTCCATCCTGGGTAAACGCAAGGCTGGCAGCATTAGTCTCCGAATAGCCCAGCACTTGGCGCGGCAGGGAGTCTTCTCGCAAATCCCACATCACGAGGGCGCCCTCCGCCCCGGAAGTGGCGAGACGACTCCCATCCTCACTCAGCGCCAACTCGGCGATCTGATGCACGCCCTGGTTTTGTACAGACTCGAGGATGCCGATTTCAGTGGAAGAGGCCGGATCCCACACGCGGATGGTCTGGTCGGCGCTGACCGAGGCCAGGGCCTGTCCGTCCGGGCGAAAGTCAACGGCCCAGACGATATTGTCATGACCGGCGAGCACAGAAAGGAGGCTCCGGCTGGCGACATCCCACACTTGTATTGAGCCATCAAAAGTTCCAGAAATCAAGCGCGCGCCGTCCGGGCTGAAGGCGAGGCTGCGGACCGCGCTGCCACTCTCAACATTAAGCTGGCCCCGCAGGCGCAGCGTGGCAGGATCCCATAAGCGGATGGTGCCATCGTCGCCGCCGGAGACGAACAGCGGATTACTCGCATCCGGGTGAAAGGCGACTGCCCCCACCCAGCCCGGGTGACCGGTGAGCGTGCCATGCCGTCGATAGCCCTCGGTGTGCCACAGATACAGGTTTTCGGATGCGCCGCTGATGGGGTCGCCGCCAGCGGCCAGCCAGCGTCCATCCGGGCTGAAACTCAAACTCGCCACGTAACCTACACCTGCCGGCAAGGTCTGCAACAGTCGGCGGCTCTGAACCTCCCAAATGAAGATCCGCGCGTCCAGCGTACCGCCTGCGATGACCTTTCCATCCGGGCTGAACGCCAGGCTGTAAATGCCAGTGGCGTCTCCAACAAGAGGGGTGATAGGTGTGCGGGTAGCGAAGTCCCACAAGTGCACCTCGTTATCACCGTCGCTGCCTGAGGCCAGGGTGACGCCATCCGGGCTAAAGGCGAGCGCCCAAACCGTTCCCGAATGCGCGATGATCGGATCACCCACCGATCGAAGCGTCTCGGCATCCCAGACATTAATCGCGCCGTCCTGACCTCCAGCCACAATCTGCCGTCCATCCGGGGTGAAGACGAGGCTCTTGCCGTCAAAAGGAACGTTGACGGGAACTGTAGCCTGGAAGGTGTCAAACGTGGCCGGCTGTGCGTTCAGGTCCCACAGGCGTAGGCCATCGCTTGCGGCGGACAGCAGCCGGGGCTGCCCGCCGACCGCGCCCTCCACCACCAGGCCGGTGATGGGGCCGTTGTGGCCTGGCAGACGCTCGGCGTCCAGGCGATTCCCTTCCAGGTTCCACAACACCACGGACTGGTCTTCGCCGCCAGAGGCCATCGCTTGACCGTTAGGGCTAAAGGCAACACTCCAAACCCAGTCGGTATGCGCCCGCAAGGATGGATCCAATTGGGGCCGCCCCGTTTCGACATTCCAGAACTGGATCGTCTGGTCATCGCTGCTGGACGCCAGAGTCTGTCCATCCGGGCTGAAAGCGAGGCTATTCACCCACGCACTGTGGCCGCCCGGACCGGTCAGCGTTTGCGAGATGGCGGGTGTTGTCCAGTCGCCCCAAAGCACGATCATCCCGTTCTGGTAGCCCACCGCCAGTGAGTTATCCGTTGGGCTGAACTCAATCGAATAAGGCTCGCTCGGGATACCCGCTCTGATCCGTTGCTTGAGTTCCCCAGTGAGCGCCTCCCAAATGTGCACTTCCGTGTTCGGGCAGGAAGACTCGTCGGTAGCTCTGGCGCATGCCAGCGAGGCGATCAACTGGCTGTCGCGGCTGAAGGCGGTGCTATACACGTACTCCGAGTGACCGGTGTAAGTTTGAAGCCACTGGCGTTGCTCCACATCCCAAACCTGGACTGCCGTCTGCGTACAGTCAGCGGGGGTGGAGCCTAGGGGGCACTCGGGCCAGGCCGCGTAGCGCCCATCCGGGCTGAGGGCGATATAGTTGACCTCCAGCGTGCTCGTAATCGGTTCGCCAATTGGACGCCGCGTGGCTGAATCCCAGAAGCGTACCTCACGAGCGCGCATTCGTCCTGCTGGAGCCGCTGGCATCCGCCGGTGATAAGCTCCGTAGCGACTGCCGGGCTGAACGCCAGGGCATAAATCGGTCTTGAAGTTTCAAGCGGCGGGCCAGCCAAAGCACGCTGGCTGACATCCCAAAACACTAGCGTTCCGCCCGTGTCGGCGGTCGCCAGAGTTTGGCTATCCAGGCTGAACGCCACATTTTGCACAGGGTGGGTATGCACCCGCTCCAAACTGCCGAGGGTGAAAGGGATTGGGCGTTCGCTGGACAGCGCAGCCAGCATTGCGCGTTGGCTGTCCACCGTGCTCGCGACCTGATCTGAAAAGACACCCAGCAAGAGCGCCAAGTCAGGCTGCGAGCTGGCGAGGTCTTGAGCCTGGATAGCCAGTTGGCGTCCTAAAGCGAATATTTCAAGCATGTTAGCGCGCTCGGATTCGCGTTTGGCAAGGTCGCGCTGCTCTTGGGCCTGCCCTTCCTGATAAGCCGCCGACGCGGCTGCCTCCTCAGCGCGCTGCTCGTTGTATTCGGCGGTGACTTTCGCATTTTGCGCCGCCATTGCCTGAAGCCGGGCTTCTTGCTCTGCGGTGAAGGCCTGCCAGCCGAGATACACGGCGGCCGCCAACGCCAGCAGGGCGACGCCAATCAACGCGCGCGAAATCCATAGCCGGATTTGTAGCACTCTGGCCGTGCGCTGCTGCTCTTGGGCAAAGCGTTCCGCGATTTCGGCTTTCTGCGCCTGCGCTCGCGCCTTTTGCCGCTCCAGTTCGGCCACCTGCTCGGCCATCTCCGCTTTAAGCGCCTGTTGCTCGGCCTGGTGTTTCGCCTCCCGCTCGTCTTCTTCGGCCTGTACGCTGGCCCGGACGTACTCGGTCTCCAGCTCGGTGAGATCGTCGTAGCGCAGGCTCTCCTCCAGCAGGCGACCCCGGCTCAGGGCGCTGGGGTCTTTGCCGCGCTGTAGCCATTGCTCGGCGGCGGAGGTGAGACGCTGGCGAATGCGCAAAAAATTGCGCTCCTCCTCCAGCCAGTTCACCAGCCGGGGCCAGTTGCGCACCAGGGCTTCATGCGCCACTTCCACCTGAGCGTCCGTCTCGGCGTCGCCTTCCGTCATCCGCACCAGCCGGGCCTGGATCAGCCGGGCGAGGACGCGATCAATCCGGTCGCTGGCCTCCGCTCTGTGATAGAGGTCATTCACCCGAACGCGATTGCTCGTGACCTCCAAGCCTTCGCCGGGCCGGACGAGCTTGAGCAGGATGCGCTTGGCGGTATCCTGTTCTTCCGGAATGAGGTGTTCGAAAAATTCATCTGCGGCCCGGGCCAGCGCGCGGCGCCCGCCTCCCGAACGCTGATAGGCCTCCCACGTGATACGGTTATGATCGCGCTGTTCCCACAGCTTGAGCAACGTGAACTGCAGCAGCGGCAGGCCGGCCGGCTCGCCGAGGATATCCTGCACCAGCGCCTCCACGACGCCATCCTCAAATTTCAGGCCGATGATCTCAGCCGGCGCGACAATGGCTTCGCGCAACTCGGCTGCGCTGAGCGGCGTCACGCGTTGCACCGCGCGCTCAAAGCGCGGCTGCAACTCCGGCAATAAGGCGACCCGCGTCTCGAAGTCGGCGCGCATGGTCAGGATGACGACATGGTCTGCATCCAGCAGGTTGAGCAGGTTGGCGCTGAAAGCCTGTCGTATCCGATCCTGATCACACAGCGTAAAAATTTCTTCAAATTGATCGACGACGATGACCGCGCGGCTGGTGGTCTGGCTGGCAACGGCCTGAGCAAAGTGTTGCGGGTTGATGACCGCGAGCAGGCCAGACTGGGAGACGTAGGACTCATCAGCTTTGGGCGGTTTGAGTATGCGCGCCAGGTTGAGCAATGGGTTGGAACCGGGCACCATCGGCTCGTAATAGCGCCAGCGATCGCTCTCCGGCAGCGCCCCCTC
>JBQTJD010000772.1:0-2362 GCA_052387475.1 Anaerolineales bacterium
GAATACCAAGAGGCCCTTCGCGCGAAAAAATTTCTGAAATGCAGAGGCATTGCGTACGCGCTCAGGGTGACAGATCGAAATTGTGTTGATAAATATGCGGATAGCCTCAAGTCCCTTTAGAGTCGAATGTTATTTTCGACACAACCCTTACTGGCTACGCGCATCATTGCATCGGTGATAAACTCGCTCCATCCATGACGCCTCAAGACTTCGTCGCCCAATGGCGCAACGTCAGCGCGAAAGAACGCTCGGCCTATCAATCACACTTCATCGATGTGTGCCGCCTCGCCGGCCACCCCACGCCGATGGAGTCCGACCGCAGCGGCCAAACGTTTGCGTTTGAGTTCGGCGCGAAGAAGGCCGAAGGCGGCCAGGGCTTCGCCGATGTCTTCCTGCCCGGCAAGTTCGCGTGGGAGTACAAAGGCCCGCATGCCAACCTCGAGAAGGCCTACAAGCAATTGCTGCAATACCGCGAGAGCTTGCACAACCCGCCGCTGCTCATCGTCTCCGATCTCGCCAGCATCGAAATCCACACCAACTTCACCAACAGCGTGAAGAAGACGTACTCGCTTTCGCTCGACGACCTGCTGACGCCTGAGGGCTTGAAGACCTTGCGCGCCGCGTTCTTCGACCCCGAGTCGCTGAAGGCGGCGCAGACGGTCGAGGATGTGACCAAAGATGTGGCCGGCGAATTTGCGCGGCTGGCCGAGCAGTTGCGCAAGTGGAAGGTGGAGCCGGAGCACGCCGCGCACTTCCTCATCCGCTTGTTGTTCTGTCTGTTCGCCGAAGATGTGGGCCTGCTGCCAAACAAGCTGTTCTCGCGGCTGGTGGAACACGGACGGCGCAACCCCAAAGTCTTTCATCAACAACTGCGGCAACTATTTCGCGCCATGGCCGAGGGCGGGCCGTTCGGCGCGGAGATCGTCCCGCACTTCAACGGCGGGCTGTTTGATGATGATGCGGTCATCGAACTGGATAGCGACGCGCTGGATATGCTGGCGCGGGTGGCGAAGCAAGATTGGGGCAGCATCGAGCCTTCGATCTTCGGCACGTTGTTCGAGCGCAGCCTCGACCCCGGCAAACGCGCGCAACTCGGCGCGCACTACACCGACAAGGGCGACATCCTGCTCATCGTGGAGCCGGTGCTGATGCAGCCGCTGCGCCGCCGGTGGGCGCAGGTGAAGGATGAAGCCCAACGCCTTGCGGACGATGGACGAAAGACGAAGGACGGACGCAAACGCAAAACCGCCGAGGACAAACTCAAACGCACGCTCACCGGCTTTGCGGAGGAGGTGGCACGGGTGAAGGTGCTCGACCCGGCCTGCGGCTCGGGCAACTTCTTGTATGTGAGCCTGCGCGCGCTGATGGATTTGGAAAAGGAAGTCATCACCACGGCGGCGGAGTTGAGTGTGGGCGGCTTCTTCCCCAGCGTCTCGCCGGCGCAGTTGTACGGCATCGAGATCAACCCGTACGCGCACGAGCTGGCGCAGATCACGGTGTGGATCGGCTACATTCAATGGCTGAGCGAGAACGGCTTCGGCTGGCCGCAGGAGCCGATACTGAAACCCCTGCACAACATCCGGCACATGGATGCGATCGTGGATATCCCGCCCGGCGATTTGCCGGTGACCGAGCCGGAGTGGCCCGAAGCAGACGTGATCGTGGGCAACCCGCCGTTTTTAGGCGACAAAAAGATGCGAGCCGAGTTGGGCGATGGGTATGTGGAGGCGCTGCGCAAGTCGTATGAAGGAAGAGTGCCTGGCGGTGCTGATTTGGTGACCTATTGGTTTGAGAAAGCACGCAAACAGATGACCGAGGGTAACGTGCAGCGTGTTGGCCTACTCGCTACTCAGTCCGTGCGCGTGGGTGCCAATCGCACCGTGCTTCAGGCCATAAAGCAAGCTGGGGATATTTTCATGGCATGGAGTGACAAGCAGTGGATATTAGATGGAGCTTCAGTACGAGTGTCAATTGTTGGTTTCGACTCCGGGAAAGAGATCGAACGGAGCCTAAACGGCGAGAAAGCGACTACCATAAATTCCGATCTGACAAGCGATCTTGATCTAACAATAGCAAGGCCGCTACGCGACAATCAAGGGATCGCTTTCATTGGTACGCAGAAAGGTGGTGCCTTTGATATTGACAATGAAGTCGCTGAGAAGATGCTGAACGACAGAGGGAACCCAAATGGAAAACCAAATGCGGATGTAGTGAAACCGTGGCTCAACGGCTCAGAAGTTACTGGGCGACCTCAGGGCAAATGGATAATTTTCTTTGGCGTTCATTTGCCTTTGGAAGAGGCGTCACAATACGAAATGCCATTCGAGTACGTGAAGAAGCATGTCAAAAACAGTCGGGAAAC
>JBQTJD010000773.1:0-8340 GCA_052387475.1 Anaerolineales bacterium
CGCACGGCCTTCACAAACGTCAGAGCCGAGCGTTCCTTCCACTTTAGCCCGGCCTCCGGCAGTATGCCGATCAATCCAAATTCATAGTTCACTTCAAAGCGGTGCGAGCCGAGGCGCAAGTCATACATGTTGCCGATGCCGTAGAGTGAGACGCCCGCCGCCCAAAAGCCCGGGTCTTGCGTGAGCGCCATCAGCGTGGTATAGCCGCCCGCGCTACCGCCTGTAATCGCGATTTTTTGGGCGGCGGCGACGCCCAAAGAAATCAGATGTTCCGCGCCGCTGCGCGCGTCCTGCACATCCACCACGCCCCACTGACCATTGAGCATGTCTTGATAGGCGCGCCCAAAGCCCGTTCCCCCGCGATGGTTGACGAGCAGATAGTGCCAGCCGCGCGTGGCGAAGTATTGGGCCTGCGCGTGCCAGCCGAATGGCACTTCGGAGGTTGGGCCGCCGTGAACGTGCACGATCAACGGCCTCGCGCCCCGAACACTTTCACCGGTGGCCGGATAAAAAATCCCCCAGCAAGTCACATCGTCCATCGTTTGCCAGTGGACGACTTCAGGCTTGGAGAGTGACGCGGTATCTACAAGACCGATACCGGTCGTGGCGCGGATAGTACTCGCGGCGCGTGTCGTGGTCGTGCCGTTGCGCGCATCCAGCGTAACAAGCGCATTCGGCGCAGTTGGGCTGGCGGCGATGAGGGCGATTTGATCGCCGCGAGCCGCGAGTCCATCGAGGTGCGTCCAGTCGGTCGTGATCTCGGTCACCGCGCGATCCGGCCAACTGATCCGCAACAGCGCGTCGCGGCTCTCATGCCGCCGCACGGCGAACAGGCTCTTGCCATCCGCACTCCATCGCATCGCCACCTCGCCCGGCGCCCAATCCGGCCCGCCGATCTCGCCTGCGCCGGTATCAATGCGTTGTGGATTCTGACCATCGGCCTCGACCACCCAGGCCGAACGCCAGCCGCTCTCATCACTCGTAAAGGCGAGCAAGCGACCGCCGGGGCTGAATTGCGGCGAACCGAAACTGACGCGCGGCTTTCCAATGGTGTTGACTGTGAGCGGCAACAGTTGATAACTCGTGCTCACCCGACCGGTGGGTTTGGCGAAACTGGCGACCTGCAAGCGCGACTCATCCCACGGCATGTCATGCTCGTTCCACTCCATCCAGGCCATGCGCCGCCCATCCGCCGAGAACGTTGGATTGAACGCATACCATGGATCGTCTGTGAGTTTCACCGGCAGAGTCTTGCCACGCACGTCGCATAGCAGCACGTTGCAGGTGCGGTCACCCTCGGCCAGGAAGGCTACATACTGCCCATCGGGCGAAATCACCGGCCCGGCCACGCCTTCGTACTTCGGGCAGACCGGCCACTGCTCACCGGTGTTGAGGTCGATCCCGTGCAGCCGCCCATCCTTCGCCGCGTACACCAGCAACTCCTCATGCACGGCGAACAATCCGCCGCCATAGCCGATGCCACCCGAGGGCGCAGGGTCGGTCGTCAGCACTTGCGCCAATCCGCTGGAGAGCGTGTGCCGGACGATGGCGCGTTTGCCGTCGGCGCTGCGCACATAGAACAACGTGTCCGCTGACTTACCGAACGCCGGCTCCGAAAACGAGTGGCTAGGATAGACGCGGTTGAGGGGCAGAGGCAGGTGGGGCATTCGATGAGACGATGGGCGAAAGACGAAGGACGAAAGTAATTTTTTATACTTTCGTCCTTCGTCTATCGTCTTCCGTCGTTTGTTACGCGTGCACGGCAAGGCCGTTGACCGATTGCTGCGTTGCGGCTTGCCGCTCGGTGGCGGCAGCGATGAGCGCGCGGAAGAGCGGATGCGGGCGGTTGGGCCGCGAGAGAAATTCGGGATGAAATTGTGTGCCGACCATGAACGGGTGATCGCGCAGTTCGGCGATTTCGACCAGCCGCTCATCGGGTGAGAGGCCGGAGTACAGCAAGCCCTTCTCGGCGAGCACGCCGCGATAGTGATTGTTGAACTCCCAACGATGGCGGTGCCGCTCGTTGGCGACTGCACCCACCGGCAGATCGTACGCGTCGTCGGCTTTCGTGCCCGGTGTGAGCTTGCACGGATACAGGCCGAGCCGCATCGTGCCCCCAAGGTCGTCGATGCTGCGTTGATCGTGCATCAGGTCGATGACCGGCGCTTTGGTCGAGGCATCAAACTCGGTGGAGTTCGCGCCGTCGTCGCCGAGGGCGTAGCGCGCAAACTCGATGCACATCGTCTGCATGCCGAGGCACAACCCGAGGTACGGCACCTGGTTCTCGCGTGCGTAGCGGGCGGCGGCGATTTTGCCCTCGATGCCGCGCGCGCCGAAGCCGCCCGGCACCACGATGGCATCCGCATCCTTCACCTGCTCCCAGCCACGCCCCTTCTCCAGTTCGGCGGAATGCACCCACTCGATGTCCACTTCGCGGCCCAGCGCAAAGCCGGCATGCTTCAATGCCTCGCGCACGCTCATGTAGGCATCCTGTAATTCGACATACTTGCCCACCACCGCCACCCGCACCTTCGACTTCTCACGCCGCACTTCCGCCACCAACTTCTCCCACTCCGCCCAATCCGGCTGGCGCGTTGCGGTGAGGCCAAGGCGTTGCATCACGATTTCGGCGACCTGCTTTTTCTCCAGCAGCAACGGCACTTCATATAACACAGTGGTCGTCACCATCGGGATGCAGGCGCGCGCTTCCACGTCGCCGAACAGCGCGATCTTCTGTCGCAGGTCATCGCTCACGGGATGATCGGAGCGGGCCACGATGATGTCCGGGCTGATGCCAAGCGAGCGCAACTCGCGCACGCTGTGTTGGGTCGGCTTGGTCTTGAGTTCACACGTCGCCCCGATGTACGGCAGCCAGGTGACATGCACAAAGATGGTGTTCTCGCGGCCCACGTCGGTGCGCATCTGGCGCATGGCTTCGAGGAAGGGCTGCGACTCGATGTCACCCACTGTGCCGCCGACCTCGACCAGCACGACATCCGCGCCGCTGTGTTTGGCGACCAGCACCATGCGGCGCTTGATCTCATTGGTGATGTGCGGGATGACTTGAATGGTGCCGCCCAGGTAATCGCCGCGTCGCTCTTTGCCAATGACGTCGGAATAGATTTGCCCGGTGGTGACGTTGCAGTCGCGGCTGAGGCTGACATCGATAAAGCGCTCGTAGTGGCCGAGGTCAAGGTCGCACTCTGCGCCATCGTCCAGCACGTAGACTTCACCGTGTTGATAGGGGCTCATCGTGCCGGGGTCGACGTTGATGTATGGGTCGAGTTTTTGAATCGACACTTTGAAGCCGCGCTCTTTGAGCAGCCGGCCCATCGCCGCCGCGGTCACGCCCTTCCCCACCGAACTGACCACACCACCTGTGATAAAGATGTATTTCGTCATGGATGTTCCTCCGGCTTAAATAAAACTACAGACTGACTATTCCAAAAAATGGGGGGGGGGTGTTCGCGGGTTGGCTACTCCCCGCCCGGTGGCATCGGATTAGCGGAAGCGTCTCTAAACGCTGACACGCGTGAACCATCATCACAACGGCGCGGACTATACCACGAGCTTTGCGAATCTGAAAAGCGTGGTGCCATACAAAACAAACACGAATGGCCGTTTTCTCTCTGCTATACTCCGCGCATGTCACAAACCATCGTCGCCATTGACCTCGAAACGACCGGGCTTGATCCACAGCGTGACACCATCATCGAAATCGGCGCGGTGAAGTTCAAAGGGGATCGTCTCGAAGACGAGTACAGCACCCTCGTCAACCCCGGCCGCCCGATCCCATATGCCATCACCCAACTCACCGGCATCAACGACGCGATGGTGGCCAACGCCCCGCGCCTCAGCCAAGTGCTGCCGGAAATTGAAGACTTCACAGGCGAGGCCACCGTCCTCGGCCACAACGTCAAGTTTGACCTCAGCTTTTTGCAAGCGAAGAAAATCCTGCGTTTCAACGGTGTGGCGGATACGTACAACCTGGCGGCGGCGTTGCTGCCTTCGGCGGCGCGCTACAACCTCGGCGCATTGGCGAAAGAGCTGACCCTACTGCTGCCCGCCACCCATCGCGCCCTCGACGATGCGCGCGTAACGGCGGCGGTGTATCAGACTTTATTCAAGAAAGCGCTCGCGCTGCCGCTGGAACTGCTGGCTGAGATCACCAACTATAGCCAGGAAGTGGATTGGCACGTCGGCCATTTTTTTGAAGATGCGCTGCGGGCGCGCTCGAAGGAGACGGCCCCGGCGCGGAAGGCGCGCGGCGGTGCAGCCGGCCCGCTGTTCGGGAATGGGACGCCGCCCGCCCGGCCACTTCAGCCCACCGAAGAGATTGGGCCGCTCGACGCCGACGACATCGCGGCCGTGTTGCAGCCGGGCGGCGCATTCGCCCGACACTTCCCCGCGTATGAATATCGCTCCGAGCAGGTGGCGATGTTGAAAGCGGTGGCCCGCGCCTTCAGCGAGGGGCGGCACCTCATGACCGAGGCCGGGACCGGCACGGGCAAGAGCTTCGCTTACCTGATCCCCGCCGTGCACTGGGCCAGGCAGAACGGCCTGCGCGTCGTGGTCTCCACCAACACCATCAACTTGCAGGAACAGTTAATCAAAAAAGATATTCCCGATTTGCAAGCCACGCTCGGCCTCGCCTTCAGCGCCGCGCTGCTGAAGGGCCGCAGCCACTATCTCTGCCCGCGCCGCATGGAGAATATGCGCAAGCATCGCCCGCGCACGGCGGATGAGCTGCGTGTACTCGCCAAAGTGCTGGTGTGGCTGGAAGAAAAAGAGAGCCGCCCGAACGCGGAATTGAGCCTCGGCCCGATCGATCACGGCGCGTGGAAGCGGCTATCGGCGGAGGATGAGCATTGCACGCTGGACACTTGCCGCGAGCGTATGCAGGGCCTGTGTCCGTTTTATCGCGCGCGCAAAGCGGCCGAGGCCGCGCATGTCGTCATCGTCAACCATGCGCTCTTGCTGGCCGATATCGCCACCGAGAACCGCGTGCTGCCGGAGTATGGCTATCTCGTCCTCGATGAAGCCCACCACCTCGAAGCGGCCACGACCGACGGCTTGAGCTTCGAATGGAGTCAGGCGGACTTTGAGCGCCGCATCAAAGACCTCGGCGGGCCGAACAGCGGGTTACTGGGCGAGGTGCTGAGCGCAGCGCGCGAAAAGCTCTCGCCCGAAAAGTTCATCGGCCTCGAAGTCGAGATTGGGCAAGTTTACGAGCGCGCCACCGACTCGCTGGCCATGGCGCGCTCGTTCTTCGAAAGCGTGAGCACCTTCATGGAGGAACGGCGCGACGGCAAGCCGATCAGCGATTACGGGCAGACCGTCCGGATCATTCCGGCCACGCGCACGCACCCATTGTGGGACCAGATTGAGATTCAGTGGGATCAGTTCAAGCCGACGATGAACACGCTGGCTGACCTGTTGCTCAACATCGGGCAGCGGCTCGACAAGTGGAGCAAGGAGAAGGAATTGGAGTTTGAAGAAGCGGAAGACTTGGCGTCCTCGGTCAACCTGTCGTCACGTTTCTTCGCCGCGCTGCTGATCAATGGCGATGGGTTGGTGGTCAAGCCGGAACCGACAGCAATCTACTGGGCGGAGGCCGGCAGCCGCGACGGGCGCATCAGCCTGAACGCCGCGCCGCTGCATGTCGGGGCGCTGGTTGAAAAATACTTGTGGAATACCAAAGACGCGGTGGTGATGACGTCGGCCACCCTCACCGCCGGCGGCAGTTTTCGTTATCTGAAGAGCCGCCTCAACGCTCAGTCTGTGGATGAATTGACCGTCGGCTCGCCGTTCAACTACGAGGCGTCGTCTCTGCTCTACCTCGCCACCGATATGCCCGAGCCGGTTGCCCGGTTTGAATACCAGAAGGCTATCGAAAAAACTTTCATTGATTTATTCAAAGCGACACGCGGGCGGGCGCTGGTGCTGTTCACGTCTTACGCGCAACTCAAGCAAACGGCGCAAGCCATTCGTGGGCCGCTGCAGCGGGCGGGGGTTGATGTGTATGACCAATCGGACGGCACCGCGCGTTCGACCTTGCTCGAAAATTTCAAGACTTCTGAAAGCGGTGTGTTGCTGGGGACGAAAAGTTTCTGGGAGGGGGTGGATGTGCCGGGGGAGGCGCTGTCGGTGCTCGTCATGACGCGCCTGCCCTTCGATGTGCCCGACGACCCGATTGTGGCCGCCCGCGCGGAGACGTTTGAGCGCCCCTTCGATGAGTACAGCGTGCCCGAAGCCGTGCTCAAGTTCCGGCAGGGCTTTGGCCGCCTCATCCGCACCAAGAGCGACCGCGGCGTGGTCGTAGTGCTCGACCGGCGCATCCTGACCAAGGCCTACGGCAAAGTCTTCCTCGACTCGCTCCCGCGCTGCACGGTGCGCCGCGCGCCGCTGGCGCAGTTGCCCAAAGAGGCGGCGAAGTGGATTGATGGCTGAGTCCCGGATTGAAAGGAGAAGAAGGGATGGAACGGAAAATGATCCGTTCCGCCCTTTTTCGCTGGCTGCAAAGTTGTCGCGCGGACTAATCTTCAAACAATAGCGCCACCGGCACGCTAAACCCCGGCAGCACTTCATCCGCTGAGAGGGTATCCTCCGGCCCAAAACGGCGCACATCGGTAAGGGAGCGATAGGCATACACCGCCGGCTCGGCCGGGTTCGCCACCCACACCAGCCTCACGCCAATCGAAAAGTAATCGCGCAATTTCTCGTTTACATACTGCCAGCGATCATCCGGCGACATGATCTCGACGATCAAATCAGGGGCGACATCGAGAAAACCACCCTGGCGTTGCCGCTTGGCATAGCGTTCATTCGAAATGAAGACCACGTCTGCGCCGCGCACCGTATCGGGGTTCCGGCGGATGTAAATGCCGACCTCGCCCACCCGGACTTTGCCAAGTTTATTCTTCCGAACGAAGGCTTTCAAATGTTCATCGAAATTGCTTTCGTACCCCCGTGCGGGTCACCGGTTGGGCTCATCGTGACGATCCTCCCTTCAATCAATTCGCACGGGCCAACATCGCCCATCGCGAGCAATTCATCGCCCGTAATCAGCTTTTCAGCAGTTTCGACGGCCATAGCTTGCTACCTTTCACCGATGACGTGATTCTACAACAGTCCGCGAATTGAATTGACGAATCCCCCTGCGGCTGGCTATAATCTCACACAACAACGCGCGTGCATTGTCGCCTGCGCTGTTTTTTGAATCGCGCTCCATTTTCAAAGCAGGAACAATACCGATGATTGATGTGAACAACCTCCGCAAAGGCACGACTTTTACGATGGACGGCCAGTTGTACCGCGTGCTCGATTACAGCCATAACAAACCGGGCCGGGGCAACGCCACCATCCGCACCAAACTTTATAACCTCAAGACCGGCGTGAATTTGGAAAAAACCTTTGGGTCGGGCGAGCGCGTGCAGGACATCCGGTTGGAAACGCGCTCGGCGCAGTTCCTCTATAAAGACGGCGGCTTGTACTATTTCATGGACAACACGACCTACGAGCAGACACCGATCAATGGCACGTCGCTGGGCGATCATGTGGACTATCTCAAAGAGAATCTCGATGTGAAGCTGACCTTTTACGACGAGCAGCCGATTGATGTGGAACTGCCGGCTAATGTTGATTTGAAAGTCGTGGAAAGTGAGGCCGGTGTCAGGGGCGACACGGCGACCGGCGCGAATAAGCTCGCCACAACCGAGACCGGCCTGAAAGTGCAAGTGCCGTTGTTCGTCAACATTGGCGACACCATCCGCGTCAACACGGAGACGGGCGCGTACGTCACACGTGTTTGACATCCATTTCCTTCAGTTCCCGCGTTTCCCACAAGGCGGGAACTCAGGGAAGTGAGGGAACTGACCCATGCGTACCCCCGCCGGCTTCGAGTGTGAATTTTTCCACGGCGATTATTATCGCGGTCGCAACGTGGAAGAATGCCGGCTGATTGACCGCAACCCGCGCAGCGAAAAATGGACGCGCGGGCTGTGCAAAGACTGCCCGGTGCCGCGCGTGTTGCGCGCCAACGCCTGCCAGCATCTCGTGCTGGAAGCCACCGTCGTCAAGACCATGCTTGGCTTGGGTCGCAAAGTGCAACTGCAAGCACACTGTACCAAGAGCCTGCAAGACGTAGCCGAGCCGGAAGTCGGCTGTGGGCAGTGTCATAGCCTGAGCGTGTTTGAACAGACGGACGACGGAGGACGATAGACGAAAGTGGCGCACGGCGTCGCTGGCGCAACCATAGGTGCGCCGCGAAGGCCGTGCGCCCCGTTAGCCAACCGGCGTTTGTGGTTCGGCTTCCAAAGAGCAAAGCCCACCCCAGTGACC